>JADGOU010000263.1 GCA_017882835.1 Frankiaceae bacterium
CCTTCCGGGGTCGCGCCGACACCACGAGGACCTGTTCGACCTCGTCGAACTCGACGTCTTCCACGACGACCTTGGCCAACCCGAGCAGCCCAGCCCATAACCTTGCTGAACGCACGCCGTTTCCCTCACCCTCGATTCCGGCTTTCAGACAGCAGGAACCGTAGGCGGGGAACGGCGTGCGGCGCGTCAGGCCCCCTCAGGCGCCCACGGAAGGGTCACAAGAGCCGTTTTTCCAGGCCGTTGCGGTCGAGCTCCGACGGCGCCGCGCCGACGCATCCCATGGTGGGTGACGACGTCGAGATGGAGACGGCGATTCGCCAAGTAGTGTCCGACGCCGTCACCACTGGCAGCGTGGTCGACATCTACGCCGCCGCGGGCATCGACAAGCCCGACATCAGCATTATCGACGACGACTGCACCCGGCGGCTGTCGAACAACCCGCACCCCAACCTTCAGATCGAGCTGCTCAAGCGGTTGCTGAACGCTGAGCTGAAGGCGGTCGCCAAGCGCAATGTGCTCGTCGAGCGCAAGTTCTCCGAGATGCTCGAGCGCGCGATGCGCTCCTGCACCAACCGGTCGCTGGACGCCGCCGAGGTCATCGCCGAGCTGGTCGAGCTCGCCAAGCAGATGCGCGCCGGGCACGACCGCGGTGCCCAGCTCGGCCTGCGCGACGACGAGCTGGCGTTCTACGACGTCGTCTGCCAGAACGACTCGCCCGTGCTCGAACTCGGCGACGACACCCTCAAGGCGATCGCGCATGAGCTGGTCGCCGTCGTACGACGCAACGCGACCGTGGACTGGGACAAGAAAGAGCAGGTGCGTGCCTCGCTACGCCGCCACATTCGTCGACTACTCGCCAAGTACAAGTACCCGCCGGACGAGCAGGAGGCCGCCGTAGCGCTGGGATGCAGCAGGCCGAGCTGTTCGCGGCGCAAGTGGCCGCATGACGCACGATCCTGCGCGTGCGCCCGGGATTCTCGGGATCTTGTAACCCATTCGTGGGCGGGTTCAGGCTGCGGCGCGGCCGGGTGGTCGTGGGCACAGCCCGCCGAGGTCGAGCATCCCGAGAGCGACGAGGGCCTCGGGTGAGCGGAACCCGAAGGCGCAACGCGATCCCCTCGGCGCCTTTGAGCTGAAACACCTGGCGAGTTGCGTGCGCGAGGTGGTCTGCGACGGCCAGTGCGTGGTCAGCGCCGGCCGGGTCGGTGACCGAAACCCGCCACGCCCGGTTGCCCCACATCTGTGCTATTCCAGGCTGAATGGGCTTTCTAGTCCGGCCTGCGCCGGCCTCTTCACGACGGAACCCTGCCGCGATGAACAGCGACATTGACCCTCATCCGACACCCGCACCGGAGGCACTCTGGAGTGAACACCCAACGTTCTCAGGGGTTTCGCAGCCATCGGCGGCATCCCAGTGAGGGATCAACGATCAGACGCGAGGATTGAGGTTAGCCGGTGTTGTGCGGGGTGAGCCAGAGCACCGCGAGCGGCGGCAAGGTGAGTCGGGCGGAGTGGTCCTGGTCCTGCCAGGGGACCGGGTCGGCCTCGATGGTTTCGTTCCGCAGGCCGCTGCCGGCGAAGTCCGGCGCGTCGGTGTTGAGCACTTCCGTCCATCGGCCGCCTTGTGGCAGGCCGATCTGGTAGCCGTGGCGGACGACGGGGGTGAGGTTGGCGACGCAGGCCAGGGGCTGGTTGTGGGCGGCGTTGTGCCGGAGGAAGGACAGCACGCTGTGCTCGGTGTCGTTGGGGTCCAGCCAGCGGAAGCCGGTCCAGTCGAAGTCGCGTTCCCACAGCGCGGGGTGGGCGCGGTAGACGCTGTTCAGGGCGCGAACCAGCCGGTGCACGCCGGCGTGCTCCGGATACTGCAGCAGGTGCCAGTCCAGGCTGCGTTCGTGGTTCCACTCCTCGGACTGTCCGATCTCCCCGCCCATGAACAGCAACTGCCGGCCGGGGTGGGCCCACATCCAGGCGAGCAGCGCGCGGAGGTTCGCGAACTGCTGCCAGCGGTCCCCGGGCATTTTGCCCAGTAGTGATCCTTTGCCATGGCTGACTTCATCGTGGCTGAGCGGGAGGACGAAGTTCTCGTGGAAGGCGTAGAGCAGCGCGAATGTGAGCTCGTGGTGGTGGAAGCGGCGGTGTACCGGGTCTTTGGAGAAGTAGGTCAGGGTGTCGTTCATCCAGCCCATGTTCCATTTGAAGCCGAAGCCAAGTCCGCCGAGGGAGGTGGGGCGGGATACCGCGGGCCAGGACGTGGACTCCTCAGCGACCATCATGACGTCCGGGTGGTGCCGGTACACCACCTCGTTGATCTCCTTGATCAGGTCGATGGCGTCGAGGTTCTCCCGGCCGCCGAAGCGGTTGGTGACCCACTCACCCTCTCGGCGGGAGTAGTCGAGGTAGAGCATGGAGGCGACCGCGTCGACCCGCAGCCCGTCGAGATGGAACTCCTCCATCCAGTACAGCGCGTTGGCTAGGAGGAAGTTCCGCACCTCCTGGCGGGCGTAGTTGAAGACCAGCGTGCCCCAGTCGGGGTGCTCGCCCTGGCGGGGGTCGGCGTGTTCGTAGAGGGCGGTGCCGTCGAAGCGGGCCAGCGCCCAGTCGTCCTTGGGGAAGTGGGCGATCACCCAGTCCACCAGGACGCCGATCCCGGCCTGGTGCAGCCGGTCGATGAGAAAGCGAAGGTCGTCCGGGGTGCCGTGGCGGGCGGTCGGCGCGTAGTAGCCGGTGACCTGGTAGCCCCAGGAACCGCCGAAGGGGTGTTCGGCGACCGGCAGCAGCTGCACGTGGGTGAAGCCCATCTCCGCCAGGTACGCCGGCAGTTCCTCGGCGAGTTCCCGGTAGGTCAGCGGGCGCCAGGTCCCGTCGGCGTCCTGCCTGTGCCGCCAGGAGCCGAGGTGGCATTCGTAAATGCTGAGGGGCACAGTGAGCGGGTCGGTGGCTGCCCGGTCGGCGAGCCAGCCCCCGTCCTGCCACTGGTAGCTGCTTTCGGTCACCACACTGGCCGTCGCGGGTGGCACCTCGGTGGCGAAGGCGAACGGGTCGCTGCGCAGCCCGAGGTGCCCCTGCTGGCTGAGAACCTCGTACTTGTACCGCGCACCCGGCGTGACGCCCGGGAGAAACAGCTCCCACACGCCGGAGCCGCCGAGGACCCGCATCGGGTGCAGCCGGCCGTCCCAACCGTTGAAGTCGCCGACCACCCGGACGGACTGGGCGTTCGGCGCCCACACCCCGAACGAGGCGCCGGTCACCCCCTGGTGTTCCCGTACGTGCGCACCAAGATGGCGCCATAAGCCCTCATGGCGACCCTCGCCGTGTAGGTGCAGGTCCAGGTCGCCAATTGTGGGCCAGAACCGGTACGGATCGTCGACGGTCACCTCGAGGTCGCCGGCCTGGCGGACCGCCAGCCGGTAGCCGGCTGCGAGGGAGCCGGGGACCGTCGCCGCGAAGACCCCGGCGGGGTGGATCCGCCGCATCTCGGTACGTTCCTCGCCGGCGAGGAGTGTCACGCCTGCACCGTCGGGTCGCCAGGCCCGCACCAGCACTGCTTCCTCGCCGGCGGCGCCTGCTGGCAGCGGATGTGCCCCGAGCACGGAGTGCGGGTCATGGTGCTGCCCGTTGACCAGCCGCTCGATGTCCCCCTCGGCCGCCGGTACCGCCAGGCCAGGCTGGGAGGTCTCCGCTGGGAAGGCTCTCATCGTCTCAGTCTCAGGCATTGCCCTGCTCCCTCCGCCGCGAAGCCGCAGCGCTGGGCTGGCAGCCCCAGGGGCAAGCGGGGCCGGTCAGCGACCGTCGAGCATCACTGTCAAGCTGAAGCCATCCTCTCGCATGATCAGTGACAGTCGCGGGCGGGGTTCCCGCGCTCGCCCGGGTCGGCCCGGAGACGGGTCCGAGAGCTGGCGGAATCGGCGGAGTTCGACGTACGGGCGGTGCGGGGCGCCACGTCCGGGGAGGCGGCACAGCTGGGCAAGGAGGGTGTCCACGAGCGCGGATCGCGCCTCCTCACGTCCAGGAGCGGCTGCGGGACCTACGAGTTCGGCGAGCTGGATGAGCTGACCCACGCCTACGCGGTGACCGTGCACCGCTGAAGCTCGTGGTGAAGATCCGCGCAGCCGAGCCTGCCAGGCACATGCTGACCAGCGAGGCGGGGGCTGCCCCGCCGTACAGTCCATCCTGTGCCCTCGGGGTTGGTCGAACCCACCCGCCCGACCGGCGGGGGAGGCCCGCGCAATCTCGACGCCGGCTTCACCGCGATGACCCAGAAAGGACTCCTGCCCGCTTGCCGGCACGGTCTGCCGTCTGATCGCCTGCCAGAGGGTACGACGCGACTGACCGTCGAATTGGCCGCAGAACCAACTGATCATAGGCTCATGGGCAGCAACGCCGGCGCGAAGGCGAACGTCGGTCCGGTCGGCGGCCGCTGTTGCTGCAACAGGACAGTCGAGATGTAGGTGAGGCGGGACCCGGTGGCTGAACGGCTTGTGGTCGTCTGCGATGTTCATGACACGAACGTTCTAGCCACGGGTCATGTCCGACTCGATATAGCCGGCGAGGTGCACGAGCTTGATCTGTGCG
>JADGOU010000026.1 GCA_017882835.1 Frankiaceae bacterium
AATCCGGACCGGTGAACACGTGCAGGTGACCCCAGATCTCCAACTCACTGGCACAGCCGACGTCGAGCACACCGACGAGGTCCAGCAGGGCTCGCCGCCCCGGCAGCCGTGGCAGGGTCGCCGCCTCGGCGCGCAGCCGGGCCGGCGTGGTGCGGCGGGACTGGATGGCGTAGATCACGGGTTCCCGCCGCAGGGTCGCCGGCAGTACCGGCCAGCTCTCCACTACACAGCGCTCGAGCACCGCGGCGACCAGGCCGTCTCGGCGGAGCGCCAGCGGAGGTTCTGGCCGGAAGCCGGTGCGCCGGTGGACGACGAGTCCCCGGCCGCCGCGCAGCTCTCGGTCACCGCCGATGGTGATATGAACCGCCCCCGGGCTCGGTGGCATCAGTCGCCAGAATTGCAGCCCGGTTACGAAAGACAAGGCCGCGCAGTTCCCGGCGTACCTCAAGGCGGCGGCCCACCGCACCCACGGTTCGGTCAACCTCGTCGTGCGGACGTAGGTGCGGGGAAACAAGCGCGTCAGCTCGCCGCGGGCGACAGCGCGGTCCAGAGTCGAGTGTGCGCCGGGGCGGAAGTCTGCACGCAGGAGTACGTCGTTCCGCTTCGCCAGCAGCCAGGGTGCTCAGGGTGCACGGATGCAACGTTTGCGGCGAATAGGGAAGCCGTGCCTGGCTTGGCACAATCTGTGGAGGAGACGCGGTTGGACGGTCGCGATCCGAGCAGGACTCCGGACTCCGCAGTCGCCTTATGATCACTCTCCTGTAGATCGACGTGCCGGAATGCCGCACTTGCTGGCGCAGATCGCGGTCGATCCGCACAATGATCACGAAACGGCCGGCTGGAGTGCAGCGCCTTGTGAAAGAGTCGGTGTCGGATCGCGACTGGAAAGCGAATGCGGCGGATGAGCATCAACGATCACGCTGCGAGGCCCCACGGTGGCGATGACCTGGCGCAGCGCGCAAGCCGGCTCTGGCTGCCCGCGGCCCCCGGTGGGTGCCCGCCGGGCTCCGTAGACTCAAGTCCGTGACCGCCGCCGCCGCCGAGCCGCCCGCCGCCGAGCCCGCCGCCGCCGAGCCGGCATCCGCCCGGGTCGCTCCGTTAGTACTGCCGCCGCAGTACGCGCCGGCCGCGGTGGAAGCAGCGCTCTATGAGCGCTGGGTGGAGCGCGGCGTTTTCGGAGCCGACGCCGACGCGGTTCGCCGCGGCGACCGCCCCGGCTACTGCGTCGTCATCCCGCCGCCGAACGTGACCGGCTTCCTGCACATGGGGCACGCGTTCCAGCACACGCTGATGGACGCCCTCACCCGACGGCGGCGGATGCAGGGCTACGAGAGCCTCTGGCTGCCGGGCATGGACCACGCCGGCATCGCCACCCAGAACGTGGTCGAACGCGAGCTGGCGAAAGAGGGTATGAGCCGGCACGACCTGGGCCGAGAAGCCTTCGCCGCCCGCGTCTGGCGGTGGAAGGCCGAGTACGGCGGCAAGATCCTCGGCCAGATGCGGCGGCTCGGGGAGGGCGTGGACTGGAGCCGGGAGCGGTTCACAATGGACGCCGGCCTGTCCCGGGCGGTCCGGACGATGTTCACCCGGATGTACGCCGACGACCTGATCTACCGCGCCGAGCGGATCATCAACTGGTGCCCGCGCTGCCACACCGCGCTGTCGGACATCGAGGTGGAGCACGTCGAGGAGGACGGCGAGCTGATCTCCATCCGGTACGGCGAGGGCGCGCGCTCCGTCGTCGTCGCCACCACCCGGGTGGAGACGATGCTCGGCGACACTGCGGTTGCCGTGCACCCGGACGACGAGCGCTACCGCCACCTGGTGGATACCACGGTCACCCTGCCGCTGATCGAGCGCCAGATCCCGGTGGTCGCCGACGCGCACGTCGACCCCTCCTTCGGCACCGGCGCAGTCAAGGTCACGCCCGCGCACGACCCGAACGACTTCGCGATCGCCCAGCGGCACGGTCTGCCGATGCCGTCGGTCATGGACGAGCACGCCCGGATCACCGTGCCCGGACCGTACGCCGGAATGGACCGGTTCGAGGCCCGGCCGGCGGTGCGCGCGGCGCTGGCGGCCGACGGGCGCATCGTGGCCGAGCAGCGGCCGTACCGACACGCCGTCGGTCACTGCTCCCGCTGCCAGACCGTCGTGGAGCCCCGGCTGTCCCTGCAGTGGTTCGTGGCGGTGGCACCGCTGGCGCAGGCGGCCGGGGACGCCGTCCGGGACGGGCGCACCGCCATTCACCCGCCCGAGCTTGCCGGCCGCTTCTTCGCCTGGGTCGACGACATGCACGACTGGTGCATCAGCCGGCAGCTGTGGTGGGGGCACCGGATCCCGGTCTGGTACTGCCCGGATGGGCACGTCACCGTGCCCGCCACCGGAACCGTCGAGGACCCCACCGCCTGCGCGACCTGCGGTCGCGCCGACATCACCCAGGACGACGACGTCCTGGACACCTGGTTCTCCTCGGGGCTGTGGCCGTTCTCGACCCTGGGCTGGCCCGAGTCCACCGCCGACCTGGCCGCGTTCTACCCGACCGACGTCCTGGTCACCGGCTACGACATCATCTTCTTCTGGGTGGCCCGGATGATGATGTTCGGGCTCTATGCCATGTCGGACGTCCCGTTCCGCACCGTCGCCCTGACCGGGCTGATCCGCGACGGCGCCGGCAAGAAGATGTCGAAGTCGCACGGCAACGTGGTCGACCCGCTGGAGTGGATCGACCGCTACGGCGCGGACGCACTGCGGTTTACCCTTGCCCGCGGGGCCAACCCCGGCACCGACGTCCCGGTCACCGAGGACTGGGTGCAGGGCAGCCGCAACTTCGCCAACAAATTGTGGAACGCCAGCCGGTTCGCGCTGATGAACGGCGCCAGCACCGCGACCGGGCTGCCACCGCGGGAGCAGCTGTCAACCCCGGACCGGTGGATCCTGTCTCGACTGGCGGCAGTGACGGCCGAGGTGGACGGCCGCTACGAGGACTTCCAGTTCGCCAAGGTTTGCGACGCACTGTTCCACTTCGCCTGGGACGAGGTCTTCGACTGGTACCTGGAGCTGGCCAAGATCCCACTGGCGGCGGGTGGCGAGCCGGCCGAGCGCACCCGGGCCGTGCTCGGCCACGTGTTCGACCAGCTGCTCCGGCTGCTGCACCCGGTGGTGCCCTTCGTGACCGAGACGCTGTGGACCGCCCTGACCGGTGCCGAGACGATTGTCACCGCGGCCTGGCCGACGGCGGCTGATTCAGCACTGTTCGACCCGGCCGCTGAGGCCGATGTCGCCCGGCTGCAGATCCTCGTCACCGAGGTGCGGCGCTTCCGGGCCGAGCAAGGCCTGCGGCCGCGGCAACGGGTCCCGGCCGTCCTGGTCGTCGACGAGCCGACGGAGGCTGGGCTGACGGCTGGGCTGACGGCTGGGCTGTCGGCTGGGCTGTCGGCTGGGCTGCCCACTGGGTTGACGACGTACGCCGAGAACATCGCCGCCCTGGTCGATGCCCGACCCCTCGACGTTGCGACCGAGGTCCCGGCCGGCTGGGCGGTCGTCTCGGCCGCCGGCGCCCGGCTCGCGCTGGACCTCTCCGACGCGATCGACGTGGGCGCCGAACGAGCCCGGCTGCTCAAGGCGCAGCAGGCCGCGGGCCAGGAGCTGGGCCAGGTCAGCAACAAGCTCGGCCGGGCCGACTTCGTCACCAAGGCGCCCGCCGCCGTGGTGACGAAGATGCGGCTGCGCCAAGGGACCGCCCAGGCCGAGCTGGACCGGCTGCAGGGGCTGCTGGACGCCCTGCCCACCCGGTGACGTCCGCGCCGGCGCCGGAGTTTGCCCGGGTCGAGGCGGCGCTGGCCGCCCGGCAACCCAGCCGGATGGTCCCGGACCTCGACCGGATCACCGACCTGCTCGATCTGATGGGTGCACCGCAGCGGGCCTACCCGTCGATCCACATCACCGGCACCAACGGCAAGACCACCACCGCTCGGCTGATCGACGCTCTGTTGCGGGCGTTCGGGTTGCGGCCCGGCCGCTACACCAGCCCACACCTGGAGTCGCCGACCGAGCGGATCTGCCTCGACGGCGCGCCCATGACCGCCGAGCAGTTCACCCGGACCTACGACGAGGTCGCCCCGTTCCTGACCATGGTGGACCGCCGGCACCCCGAGCCGGTGACCTACTTCGAGGTGCTCACCGCGATGGCGTTCGCCGCCTTCGCCGACGCGCCGGTCGACGTCGCCGTGCTCGAGGTGGGGCTGGGCGGCACCTGGGACGCCACGAACGTGGTCGCCGCTTCGGTCGCGGTCGTGACGCCGATCGCCTTGGACCACACAGCCCTGCTCGGCGACAGCGTCGCCGCCATCGCCACCGAGAAGGCCGGCATCGTGCACCCGGGGGCCACCATGGTCATGGGGCAGCAGCCACTGGCAGCCGCCGAGGTGCTGCTCCGCCGGGCTGGCGAGGTCGGGGCAACGGTGGCCCGGGAGGGGCTGGAGTTCGGCGTGCTCGCCCGCTCGGTCGCTGTCGGCGGCCAGCTGGTGACGTTCCAGGGGCTGGGTGGGACCTATCCCGAGGTCTTCCTGCCGCTGCACGGCGCGCACATGGCGAGCAACGCCGCCGGCGCGCTGGCGGCGGTCGAAGCCTTCCTCGGTGGGGGCCGCGGTGACCTGGCGGACGAGGCGGTGCGGGCCGGAATGGCGGCGGTGGTGTCCCCGGGCCGGCTGGAGACCGTCCGCACCAGTCCCACCGTGGTGCTGGACGCGGCGCACAACCCGGCGGGCGCCGCCGCGCTGGTTGCCACCTTGGTGGAGGCGTTCGCCTTCGACCGGCTGGTCGGGGTGGTCGGCATGCTCGCGGACAAAGACATCGCCGGCGTCTTGGCGGCGCTGGAACCGGTGCTGCACACGGTCGTGGTCACCGCCGTCGACTCACCGCGTGGGTTGCCGGCCGACGACCTGGCCGCCCGGGCAGTGGAGATCTTCGACGCCGACCGGGTCGTGGTGGAGTCGCGGCTGGACGACGCTCTGGACGTCGCGGTGGGCATCGCCGAGGACGACGCCGCGCTGGGCGCCGCCGGCGTCCTGGTCACTGGTTCGGTCGTTGCTGTGGGCGCCGCCCGGTCCCTGCTGCGGCGCCGGTGAGCGACCCGCAGACCAACGCCGGGCCAGGTCCGGCCCCGGGCCCCCGGGACCCGCGGCGGGGGCTGCAGGCGATCGCCGCCATGCTGTTGACGCTCGAGGCGCTGTCCGTCGCACTGGCCCTGGGCGTCGCCGGCGCCCAGGGCCACGGCGGCGCAGTCGCCATCGGCTGTCTGGTTTTGCTGGCCGTCGCGCTGTTAGTAGCGGCGGGGACGCTGCGCCGCCGGTTCGGCCGCCCGTTGGCCACCGTCCTGCAACCGCTGGTGATCGCGGCCGGACTGTTGGCCTGGCCGCTGTTCGTCCTGGGCGCCCTGTTCGGGGCGCTGTGGGTCGGCGTCCTGCGGATGGAGCGCGGCCTGTCCGGCCCCCCACCGGCGGCTCGGTAGGCTCGCCGCCGACCGTCCTGCCATCGCTGCCCGTCAAGACCCTGCCAGTCAAGACCCTGCCAACCAAGAGCTAGGAGATCTACGGTGTCCGAGCGCACTCTCGTTCTCGTCAAGCCCGACGGCGTACGCCGTGGCCTCGCCGGCGAGGTGGTCTCCCGGCTGGAGTGCAAGGGCCTGACGCTGGTGGCGCTGGAGCTGCGCACGTTGGACCGGGCCACGGCCGAGAAGCACTACGCCGAGCACGCCGAGAAGCCGTTCTTCGGCGAGCTGGTCGACTTCATCACCTCCGGACCGCTGGTCGCGATCGTGGTCGAGGGTCCCCGGGCGGTCGACGGGGTGCGCGGGCTGATGGGGGTGACCGACCCGGTGCAGGCGAACCCCGGATCGCTGCGGGGTGACTACGCGCTCGAGATCGGCCAGAACCTGGTGCATGGTTCGGACTCGCCCGCATCGGCCGCCCGCGAGGTCGGGTTGTTCTTCCCGGCACTGGCCGGATAACTGAAACCGATCGTCGTCGAGCGACTACGGCGGGTCGCCAAGCGCCAACGCGATCTGAGTCGGACCGCGGGCTAGCATCGGGCTGCTCCACCGTGGCTACCGGAAAGGCCGCCCGCCGCATGGCCAGTTCGTTCAACCTGTCCTTCCTGGGCCGCGACATGGCAGTCGACCTCGGGACCGCGAACACGCTGGTCTACGTCCGCGGCCGCGGCGTCGTGCTCAATGAGCCGTCCGTGGTGGCTGTCAACACCCGCACCTCCAGCATCCTCGCGGTCGGCACCGAGGCCAAGCGCATGATCGGGCGGACCCCGGGCAACATCGTGGCCATCCGGCCGCTCAAGGACGGCGTCATCGCCGACTTCGACACCACCGAGCGGATGCTGCGCTACTTCATCCAGAAGGTGCACCGGCGCAGCCGCTTCGTCCGCCCGCGGATCGTGGTCTGCGTGCCCTCGGGCATCACCGGGGTGGAGCAGCGGGCAGTGCGGGAGGCGGCGTACTCCGCGGGGGCCCGCCGGGTGTTCATCATCGAAGAGCCGATGGCAGCCGCGATCGGTGCCGGACTGCCGGTGCACGAGCCCACCGGCAACATGGTCGTCGACATCGGCGGCGGCACCACCGAGGTCGCGGTGATCTCGCTCGGCGGCATCGTGACCAGCCAGAGCATCCGCACCGGTGGCGACGAACTCGACGTCGCGATCATCACCTACGTGAAGAAGGAGTATTCGTTGATGCTCGGCGAGCGCACCGCCGAGGAGATCAAGATGGCCATCGGGTCAGCCTTCCCGCTGACCGATGAGCCGCATGCCGAGATTCGCGGGCGCGACCTGGTCAGTGGCCTGCCCAAGACGATCGTCGTCAGTGCGGAGGAGATCCGCAAGGCCATCGAGGAGCCGGTCAACGCGATCGTGGACGCGGTCAAGACGACGCTGGACCAGTGCCCGCCGGAGCTGGCTGGCGACGTGATGGACCGGGGCATCGTGCTCACCGGCGGGGGCGCCCTGCTCCGCGGGCTCGATGAGCGGCTCCGCCACGAAACCGGCATGCCGATCCACATCACCGACAACCCGCTGCACTCGGTCGCCATCGGCTCCGGCAAGTGCGTGGAGGAGTTCGAGGCCTTGCAGCAGGTGCTCATCGCCGAGCCACGCCACTAGCCGGCGCCCGCCCCAGCCTGGTGAACCGCGACGCCCGGCGCACCCGCCTGCTGCTTGCCCTGCTGGTGGCGTTGTCACTGACCCTGGTGACGCTGGACTACCGCGCCGGCGGGGGTGGCCTGGTAGGCAAGCTGCGGTCGACGGCGGCCGCCGTCCTGGGCCCACCGCAGCGGGCAGTGGCTGCGGTGGTGCACCCGGTGGGCACGGTCATCGGCAGCATCCCGCACCTGGCCGGCTACCGCGCCGAGGCGGACCGGCTGCGGCGAGAGAACGACGACCTGCGGGCTCAGCTGCGCTCTACCGGTGCCGACCAGGTCCGCGCGGCCGAGCTCGACAAGCTGCTCGGTACGGCGGGCCGCGGCCAGTACCGCGTCGTCCCGGCCCGGGTGGTCGCGCTGGGCGGCACCGCGGAATTCGAGTGGACGGCCACCATCGACGTGGGCAGCCGCGACGGGGTGGCGCCGGACATGACGGTGCTCAATGGCGACGGACTGGTGGGTCGGGTCAAGACGGTTGGGCCGGTCACCGCGGTCGTGTTGCTGGTCGTCGATCCCACGTCCACCGTGGGCGCCCGCCTGGAGGGCTCGCTGCAGCTGGGCACGGTGACCGGCCACGGCGCCGGACCGATGTCGCTACAGCTGTTCGACCCGAGCGTCAAGGTGGCCCCTGGCGATCGGCTGGTCACCTTCGGCTCGGCCGGGTCCCGGCCGTTCGTGCCCGGGCTGCCGATCGGCACGGTTCGCGCGGTGGAGAACACGCCGGGGGCGCTGACCCGGACCGCGACGGTGACGCCGTACCCGACGTTCTCCGCCCTCGACCTCGTCGGGGTCGCGATCGAGCCACCGCGGACGGACCCCCGTGACTCCGTGCTGCCGCCCAGGCCGTGACCGTCGCCCGCGGCCTGCTCGCCGCCCTGAGCGTGCTGCTCGGCGTGCTGGTGCAGCAGACAGTGCTGTCCCGGCTCGGGCTGCCGGGGGGTCGACCAGACCTCGTCCTGCTTGTCGTCGTCGCCGTCGGCCTGGCCGATGGGCCCGGCGCCGGCACGCTCGTCGGCTTTGGTGCCGGGTTGACCTTGGACTGTCTCGGCGATCACCCGATCGGCCTGCAAGCGCTCGTGCTTTGTCTGGTCGGGTACGCCGTGGGCCGCTACCGGGACGAGGTGGATCGCTCCACCATCGGGCCGCTGCTGGCCGTGGCGGCGGCTGCGGCGGGGTCGACCCTGCTCTTCGCCGCTATCGGCGCGGTGCTCAGTGATCCACGAGTCGGATGGACTGCGCTGGCCCGCGCGCTGCCCGCCTCGGTCGGCTACGACCTGCTCCTGGCGCCGTTCGTGCTGCCCATGGTGACCAGGCTGGTCGCCGGCTCCGGCGGGGCCGACACGAAAGTAGCGCCCCGTTGATGCGCGCGGCGGCGGTGGACCCGGACGTAGGCTCGGCGGCAGGCAGCCGACCGCAACCGCCCATCGGCTGGCTTGTCGACGAGGAGCGCGCCCGCCCATGAACGACCGGTCTCGCCGGCGGCTGTTCGTGTTGCGCATTGTCGTCGTCTCGCTGCTGGCCACGTTGTCCGGCCGACTGTGGTATCTGCAAGTGCTTGCCGGCGGGCAGTACTCGGCCGCCGCCGCGGAGAACGGCGTCCGCGAGGTCATCTCACCAGCCACCCGAGGGCAGATCCTGGATGACAAGGGCGTGCCGCTGGTCCGCAACCGGACCGCGCTGGTGGTCTCGGTGGACCGGGCCGCGCTGCCCCCCGGCTCGGCCGCGCGCGAAACGGTCCTGCGCCGGCTGGCCGGTGTGATCGGCCTGTCCTACGACGATCTCCGCCAGCGCATCCAGATCTGCGGCGGAGCGGTGAAACCGCCGTGCTGGAACGGCTCGCCGTACCAGCCGGTCCCGGTCAAGGACGACGCCACGCCGGTCATCGCCCTGGCGATCGCCGAGCACCGGGAGGACTTTCCCGGTGTGACCGCCGAGCTGGCCGGAGTGCGGGACTACCCGCAAGGCATGCTGGCCGCGCACTCGCTCGGGTACCTGAGCCCGATCAGCGACACCGAGTTGAAGGACCCGCGCTACCGGGACTACCAGCGGACGGACCTGATCGGGCGGTCCGGCTTGGAGCAGACCAACGACGCGACGCTGCGGGGCCAGCCGGGCGTGCGCGCGGTGACGGTGGATCACGTGGGCACGGTCACCGGCGTACGACGCGAGACTCCGGCCGTGCCGGGCGACAACCTGGTGCTCAACCTGGACGCTGGCGTGCAGAAGGTCACCGAGGACGCGCTGGCCGCCGCCATGACCAGTGCTCGGGCGACGACCGACCGGGACGGCTCGCGCTTCCGGGCGCCGACCGGGGCGGCGGTGGTGCTGGCGGCCAAGACCGGGCGGGTGGTGGCCCTGGCCAGCGCCCCGAGCTACGACCCGAGCGTGTTCGTCGGGGGCATCTCCACCGCCGACTTCCAGGCCCTGAACGACCCGGCCGCCAACGTCCCGCTGCTGTCCCGAGCGACCCAGGGCCAGTTCGCCCCCGGGTCTACCTTCAAGATCGTGTCCACCACGGCCGCCGTGACCGACGGCGCCTCGACCAGAGGCATCTACAGCTGCCCATCCTCGTTCGACATCGGTGGTCAGAGCTTCCAGAACTTCGAGGGCGAGACCCTCGGGCCGCTGACGCTGCACACGGCGCTGGTCAAGTCCTGTGACACGATCTTCTATCAGTTCGGCTACAACGAGTGGCTGGCCGACGAGGCCCGGATCAAGGCCAAGCAGCCGCCGACCCAGCCCATGGTCACCATGGCCAAGGCGTTCGGGTTCGGCCAGCCCACCGGCATCGACCTGCCCGGCGAGTCGGCCGGCCAGATGGTCGACCGGGCCTACAAGCTCGCGGACTGGCAGGCTCGTAAGGCCGACTACTGCGCCGGTGCCAAGTCCCGGCCCAAGGGCGACTACCTGCAGCGCATCGATGCGGAGAACTGTGTCGACGGCTACGTCTACCGCGGCGGTGACGCGGTGCTGTTCGCCATCGGTCAGGGCGACGCGCTGGTGACGCCGCTGCAGCTCGCGGTGGCGTACGCCGCGGTGGCCAACGGCGGGACGGTCTTCGCCCCGCAGCTGGCCAAGGCCGTGATGTCCCCGACTGGTCAGGTGCTGCGGACGTTTGAGCCCCGACCGGTGCGGCAGCTGCCGGCCGACCCGTCGACGCTCGCCTTCATCCGGGATGCGCTCGCCGACGTGACTGGGCCGGAGGGCACCGCCGGCGGCGCGTACGCCGGCTTTCCGTTCGACACCCTGAAGGTCGCGGGCAAGACCGGAACCGCCCAGGTGGAGGGCCACCAGGACACTTCGTGGTTCGCCTCCTACGCCCCGGCGAACGACCCGCAGTACGTCGTGGCGGGCATGGTGACCGAGGCCGGTCAGGGCGCCATGGTGTCGGCCCCGATGACGCGGGCCATCTGGGACGGAATCTACGGTCTGGAAGGCCACCCGGCAGCGTTGCCGGGTGGGCGGCCGCCTGACTTGCCCACGATGGCGCCGGACGGGAGCGTCCTACCGGCGCGCCCCGGTCCCGCGCCGTGAGGGTCGCGCCGTGATGGTCGCGCTGTGATGGGTCGCGCATCGTGATTGGGGAGGGTCGCGGCGTGACCGAGTACTCCGCTCTCGGCTCCTCGCCGTACGACGCGGCTCGACGCCGGGGTCGCCTCGGCGCCCGTCCGCTGGCCCGGTCCTCCCCGGTGCGCCGGCTGGACTGGGTGCTGCTGGGGGCGGTGCTGCTGCTGTTGGGGATCGGCACCCTGCTGGTCTGGTCGGCGACCCGGGAGCGGATGCTCGCCGCCGGGCTGGGGCCGCAGACCTACCTCAAGCGGCACCTGCTCAACGCGGTAATCGGGCTGGCCCTGGGCGGGCTAGTGGCCGCGGTGGACTACCGGTCGCTGCGCGCCTACGCGCCGATCGTCTACGTCGCCTCGGCCATCGGGCTGGTCGCTGTGCTGTCGCCGTTGGGCGCAACCATCAACGGCGCCCACTCCTGGCTGGTGCTCGGGGGCGGCTTCGAGCTCCAGCCCGCGGAGTTTGCCAAGGTCGCGCTCGTCGTCGGCACGGCGATGATGCTCGACCACAAGCGCGCCGGGGAAGCAGCGTCGCGCGCCGGCCCGCGCGACGGCGACGTGCTGCTGGTGCTCGCGCTGGCTGCCGTACCGATGGGGCTCATCCTGCTGCAGCCCGACCTGGGCACGATCATGGTGCTGGGCGTGGTGCTGTTCGGGACCCTGGCGGCGTCCGGGGCGCCGACCCGCTGGCTCGCCGGCCTGTTGATCGCCGGCGTTCTGGGCGCCGTCGGCGTGGCCCAGCTGCACGTGCTCAAGGACTACCAGGTCAAGCGGTTCACCGCGTTCGCCAACCCGGCCGCGGACCCGGGTGGCGCCGGCTACAACACTCAGCAGGCCCGAATCGCGATCGGCTCCGGCGGAGTGTTCGGCAAGGGCCTGTTCCACGGCACCCAGACCAAGGGGCGCTTCATTCCCGAGCAGCAGACCGACTTCATCTTCACGGTGGCGGGGGAGGAGCTGGGTCTCGTCGGCGCCGGCGCGGTGATCGGGCTGCTCGGCACCGTGCTGTGGCGGGGGCTGCGGATCGCCGGGAACGCCGGCGATGCCTTCGGCACGATCGTGGCGGCCGGGGTGGTGTCGTGGCTGGCGTTCCAGAGCTTCGTCAACATCGGGATGACGCTGGGCATCATGCCGGTGACCGGGCTACCGCTGCCGTTCGTGTCCTACGGCGGCTCGGCGATGTTCGCCAACATGATCGCGATCGGGCTGCTGCAGAACGTGCACCTGCGCTCCCGCAAGATTTGAGGGCGGCCGAGCGGCCTGACGCGCCCGAGCGGCCCACCGCCCGCGCCGGCCGGGCGCCGACCGATCTAGCACCGGCCGTAGGTGTGGCGCACCTGTTGGTCGAAGCCGATCCGGCCGCCGCCGTCCCGGCAGCGCTCTAGCCGTTCGCCGGCCGCGGCCCGCACTGCGTCCCGGTCCCCGGCCGGCACGTGCTCCCACATGGCCCGCTGGCCAACCGACCAGGTCCACCGGTGCCAGTGATCGGCATCGTCGAAGCGCACCGCAACCGTTGTCGTCCGGGTGCGGACGTCTTGGAAACCGGCTTGGGTCAGGAGCTGCTCGACGCCCGCATCAGAGCCGAACGGTCCGCGTGTCCCCGTCGTGCGGGCATCACGCAGCTGCGGCGGCAGACACGGCTCGAAAACCGCGTCCACCTCTTGCCAGGCGGGCGGGAGGGGGCCGAACGTCGAGACGCCGAGCCGGCCACCGGGGACGAGCAGCCGCCGCCACGCCGCCAGCGCGGCGGCCGGGTCCGGAAGAAAGAACAGCACCAGTGAAGACGCCACGACATCGAAGGACTTCGCCGGAAAGTCCGGCTCCTGGGCGTCGCCCACGCTGACATCGACGGTGAGGCCGGCGGTGGCCGCATCGGTCTGCGCGGCGGCGACCATCTGCGGTGCCAGGTCGATGCCGGCCGCTGTGCCGGTCGGCCCGATGGCGGCGGCGAGCCGGAGCAGCATCGCTCCCCGACCGCAACCGATGTCCAGCGCCCGCTCGCCGGCCTGCGGTGCCAAGGCGCTGACCAGCTCGTCGGCCACCGGTCCGAACAACTCGACGCCGACCCGGTCGTACGTCGATGCTGCCCGATCGAAGATGCCGGCGATCTGCGCTCGCTGATCCATGCGGCCCACCCTGCCGACGGCGCCCACAGCCGTCAATCGGCCTACCAGCTCAGTCCGAGAAGGAGCCCGAGCGCGGCGGATCGAACCAGTTCGTCGCCATGCTCGCCCGCGGCGAGACTGTCTACCCACTCCTGCGTCGCATCGGCGACTGACGAAGCCGCCCAGCTGTCCGTGGGCAGCCGGCAAGGCCAGCGCGCAGAGTTACCCTCAAGCGCGCCGTACACCCTGGCTGCCGGAGGGTTGTCTATGCCGATCGAGTCGCTCTTTCCGCGGTTGGAGCCGTTGCTGCCGCGGGTGCAGAAGCCGATCCAGTACGTCGGGGGAGAGCTGAACTCCACCGTCAAGGACTGGGACGTGGCCGGGCCGGACGGCACCGTCCGCTGGGCGCTGATGTACCCGGACGCCTACGAGGTGGGGCTGCCGAACCAGGGTGTCATGATCCTCTACGAGGTCCTAAACGAACGGCCGGACGTACTGGCCGAGCGCACCTACAGCGTCTGGCCGGACCTCGAGGCGCTGATGCGGGAGTACGACGTCCCGCAGTTCACCGTGGACGGGCACCGGCCGGTGGGCGCCTTCGACGTGCTCGGGGTGTCGTTGCCGACCGAGCTCGGATACACCAACCTGCTCACCGCACTCGACCTGGCCGGCATCCCGATCTTGGCCGCCGAGCGGGGCGATGAGCACCCGATCGTGCTCGCCGGTGGACATGCGGCGTTCAACCCCGAGCCGGTCGCGGACTTCATCGACGCCGCGGTGCTCGGCGATGGCGAGCAGGCCGTGCTGGAGATCAGCGACCTGGTCGGGGACTGGAAGCAGGCCGGGCGGCCCGGTGGCCGCGCGCAGCTGCTGCTGCGGCTCGCTCGGGCCGGCGGGGTCTACGTGCCGCGGTTCTACGACGTCGACTACCTGCCGGACGGCCGGATCCGACGGGTCGCGCCGAACCGGTCAGGGGTGCCGTTCCGGGTGGACAAGCGGACCGTCTCGGGCCTGGACGACTGGCCGTACCCGAAGACTCCGCTGGTCCCGCTGGCGGAGACCGTGCACGAGCGGATGAGCGTGGAGATCTTCCGCGGCTGCACCCGCGGCTGCCGGTTCTGTCAGGCTGGCATGATCACCCGGCCGGTGCGGGAGCGGTCGATCACCGGCATCGGCGAGATGGTGGCGGCGGGGCTGGTCGCCAGCGGCTACCAGGAGGTGGGGCTGCTGAGTCTGAGCAGCGCCGACCACTCCGAGATCGCCGAGATCGCCACCGGGCTGGCCGACCGGTACGCGGGCACGAACACCTCGCTGTCGCTACCGAGCACCCGGGTGGACGCCTTCAACGTGACCCTGGCCAACGAGTTCTCCCGCAACGGCCGCCGCTCCGGTCTGACGTTCGCACCCGAGGGCGGCTCCGAGCGCATCCGGCAGGTGATCAACAAGATGGTCACCAAGGAGGACTTGATCCGCACCGTCACCACGGCGTACGGCGCTGGCTGGCGACAGGTGAAGCTCTACTTCATGTGTGGGCTGCCAACCGAGACCGACGCCGACGTGCTGGAGATCGCCGAGCTGGCCATGGAGGTCATCCGGATCGGGCGCCAGGTGGCCGGCACCAAGGACATCCGCTGCACGGTGTCCATCGGTGGGTTCATCCCCAAGCCGCACACCCCGTTCCAGTGGGCGCCCCAGCTCGACCACGAAGCCACCGACGCCCGGCTGCGGCTGTTGCGCGAGGCGATCAACTCCGACCGGTCGCTCGGTCGGGCGATCGGGTTCCGCTACCACGACGGCCGGCCGGGGATCGTCGAGGGACTGCTGTCGCGCGGCGATCGGCGGGTGGGAGCGGTGATCCGCCGGGCCTGGGAGGACGGCGGCCGGTTCGACGGCTGGAGCGAGTACTTCTCCTTCGACCGCTGGATGACGGCCGCCGAGGTGGCGCTGGCCGGCGCCGGCGTGGACGTCGACTGGTACACCACCCGGGAGCGCGGCGAGCACGAAGTTCTGCCGTGGGACCACCTCGACGCCGGCCTGGACCGGCGCTGGCTGTGGGCGGACTGGCAGGAGTCGCTCACCGGACGCGAGGTCGACGACTGCCGTTGGTGGGGTTGTTATGACTGCGGCGTCTGCCCCAGCCAGGGGACCCAGATCCAGATCGGCCCCACCGGCCGCACCCTGCTGCCGCTGCCCGGCCTGCGCCCGGTCTTGGCGCCCCCTGCTGCGTCGGCGTCGGCGCCGGTCGGCTAGTGGCCAAACGGACCCCGGACGGCCCGCCGCCGGAGCCGGTCGTGGCCCGGATCCGGCTGCGGTACGCCCGGCGCGGCCGGTTGCGCTTCACCTCGCACCGCGACTTTGCTCGCGCCTTCGAGCGGGCGCTGCGCCGGGCCGGCGTACCGATGGCGTTGTCCGCCGGCTTCTCACCGCACCCCCGGATCTCTTACGTGGGCGCCGCGCCGACCGGCATGGCCAGCGAGGCGGAGTACGTCGAGATTGCGCTCACCGAGCGCCTCGATGCCGAGACGGTGCGCGCTGCCGTAGACGCCTCGCTGCCTCCGGGGCTGGACGTGGTCGACGCCGTGGTCGCCCGCGGGGGGTCGCTGCCCGACCGGATCGACGCCTCGGTATGGCAGATCCGGCTGCCGGGCCTTGAGGTCGACGCTGTGGCCGCGGCCGTCGTCACACTGTTGGCCGCGGAGTCGGTGCCGGTGCAGCGGCTGACCAAGGAGGGGCGGCGCACCGTCGACGCCCGGGCTGCCATCGTGAGCGCCACCGCGCGCGTCGACGACCTACCTGATCAGCCGTGTGCGATACTCGACGTGGTTGTTCGGCACGTGACGCCGGCCGTACGACCCGACGACATCCTGACCGCACTTCGCACGGTGGCCGACCTGGTGCCGCCGGTGCCGCCCCTGGCGACCCGGCTGGCGCAGGGGTTGCTGGCCGAGGACGGTCAGATCTCGGATCCGCTGGCGCCGGATCGTGAGCGGCTCCCCGCTGCCGAGGGGGATGCGCCCGATGCGGCCCCGCTGACCGGGAGCGCCGTCGCCAGCGACCGGTGATACCCGCCGGTGGCGGGATCCGAGACTTCGGGGGCGGCCGACCGGCCCGCCTCCGCACCACTGCCAGCCCAGCTCCTGAGCGGACGCGTCGCACGCGCCCGGGAGCGTGATGGGAGATCTACCGGATGCTCGACGACGAGCTTCCCGGTCAGCAGCCGCCGACCGGAACCCAACACGAGACCATTTCTGCCGAGTCCGCGCCGCCGCGCCGCCGGGCGCCGCGCCGTCGGGCGACCGCCGCCGAGGGTGCACCAAGCAGCTCGGACTCGGCAACGCTCACGGATGAGGCGGCCGGCACCGGGCGCCCCACGTCCGGCGCTGCCGAAATCGAGCCGGCGGTCACCGACGAGGTGGCCGGCATCGGTCGCCCGCGACCGACGCGGCGGAGCTCTCGACGCAAGCCGGCGATTCCCCAGTTCGCCGACGAGGTGGCGCACGAGGTCGCGCCCGAGGTGGCGCACGAGGTCGGGCCCGAGGTCGCGCCCGAGGTCGCGCCCGAGGTCGCCAGTGCCGAGCTCGCCGCGGCCGACGTACTGCCCGTCATCGTGGCTGAGCCGAGGGGTGCCGCTGAGCCGAGCGGTGCCCTTAAGCCCGGCGGTGCCGCTGAGCCGAGCCTCGACGGCCCGGTTGCAGACGTCCCTGAC
>JADGOU010000264.1 GCA_017882835.1 Frankiaceae bacterium
TCACCGGCCCGCTACGAGGCCCGTGCCGGCGACAACCACCACCACGTCGTCTGCCGCGGCTGCGGTGCCATCGCCGACGTCGACTGCGCCGTCGGCGGCGCGCCCTGCCTGGAACCGGCCGCGCACGACGGCTTCGTCATCGACGAGGCCGAGGTCACCTACTGGGGGCTGTGTCCTGCCTGCCAGGCCCCGCAATCCGTCCCGTCCCGACGTACGGAGGTCTCCGCATGACCGACGCCAGGTCGCCACCTGACCACTCGCCAAGGCCATCCCGTCTACGACAACCAGAACCAGCGCACGGTCGGCTCTCGCGGGCCGGCGACGATGGAGAACTACCACTTCCTGGAGAAGATCAGCCACTTCGACCGGGAGCGGATCCCCGAGCGGGTGGTGCACGCCCGCGGCTTCGTCGCCCACGGCTCCTTCGAGGCCTACGGCACCATCGGCGACCAGCCCGCTGCGACCTACACCCGGGCCAAGCTGTTCAGCGACAAGGGCAAGCGCACCCCGTCACCATTCGGTTCTCCACCGTCATCGGCGGCCGGGACTCCTCCGAGGTGGCCCGCGACCCGCGCGGGTTCGCCGTCAAGTTCCGCACCGAGGCCGGCAACTGGGACCTGGTCGGGAACGACCTAGCGGTGTTCTTCATCCGGGACGCGATCAAGTTCCCGGATGTGATCCACGCACTGAAGCCCGACCCGGTCACCTTCCGCCAGGAGCCACAGCGGATCTTCGGCTTCATGTCGCAGACGCCGGAGTCCATGCACATGCTGAGCTTCCTGTTCGGCCCGCGCGGCATCCCGGCGGACTACCGGCACATGGACGGCTTCGGCGTGAACACCTACCGGCTGGTCAACGCCGCCAGCGAGGGCGTGCTGGTCAAGTTCCACTGGAAGACCCAGCAGGGGCTGAAGTCGCTGACCCAGGCACGGGCCGAGGCCATCCAGGCCACCGATCTCGGCCACGCCTCCAAGGACCTCTATGAGGCGATCGAGCGCGGCGACTACCCAGGCTGGGAGCTCTGCGTCCAGATCATGAGCGACGACGAGCACCCCGAGCTCGACTTCGACCCGCTGGATGACACCAAGACCTGGCCAGAAGACGTGTTCCCACTGCGGCCGGTCGGCATGATGACGCTGGACCGCAACGTCACCAGCCACCACGACGAGAACGAGCAGGCCGCGTTCGGCACCGGCGTCCTCGTCGACGGCATCGACTTCTCCGACGACAAGATGCTGGTCGGACGCACCTTTTCTTACAGCGACACGCAGCGCTACCGAGTCGGACCCAACTACCAGCAGCTGTCGGTGAACCGGCCGCGCGAGGACGTCGAGGTCCGCACGAACCAGACCGGTGGGCCGATGTCCTACGGTCGCGACCAGGTCGGGACCAACCCGCACATCAACTTCGAGCCCTCCGGCGTGGCCGGGTTGGTCGAAGCCACGCCGACTGGGCCGGCGTATGAGCCCTACGTCGGCGGGTCGGTGGGGCGAGCCGCGATCGAGCGGAAGAACCCCTACGGCCAGGTCGGCAAGCGCTACCGGGACGAGATGGAGGACTGGGAGCGGGACGACCTGATCCTGAACTTGGTCACCCTGCTGGGCCAGACCGAGAAGGGCATCCAGGAGCGGATGGTCTGGCACTTCCGGCATTGCGACGAGGACTACGGCCGCGGGTCGCCGACGGCCTGGGGTTGAGCCTGGGCACGCTGCCGGACTTCTCGGCGGAGTTCGCCGAGCGGAGCTAGCGCGGATAGCGGGCGCACTCCGCGACGGCTCGGCTCAGCCGATCGTCACCGCGCGCGTGCCGGCATCCCAGCGCAGCGTGCCTCCCTGGAAGTCGCTGGCCCGACCACCGGGAACGGCGTACTCGCTGGAGACCGGGAAGCCCAGCCCGGAGTTCTCCCAGCCCATCGCCGCCCAGGCGGCGCGGATGTCGCCGTGCACCTCGTGCGCACCGGTGTCCGGGGACCAGTAGACCGAGCCGCCCTCGAAGTGATTGAACCGCCCGAACTTGTACGGCGTACCGAGCTCGTTGGTCACCGGGAAGCCCAGCAGCGAGGTCTCCCAGCCCATCCCGGCCCAGGCGTCGCGGATGGCGCCGTGTACCTCGTGCGCGTCGGTCTGCGGAGTCCAGTAGATCGAGCCACCCTGGAAGTGGTTGAACCGCCCGCGTCCGCCCGGGGTGCCGAGCTCGTCGGTCACCGGATAGCCAAGCACGGTGCGCTCCCAGCCCATGGCGGCCCACAGACCTCGGATCGCGCCGTGGGTCTCCCAGGCCCCCGTGCCCGGGGTCCAGTAGATCGACCCGTTGCGGTAGTGCACGAACCGGCCGACCCCATCCGGCGTTGCGAGCTCGCCGGTCACCGGTGCGCCGAGAACGGACGACGGACCGCCGAGCGCGGCGTAGTGCTGCCCGATGGCGCTGACTGGCGGCGGTGGTGGCGGTGTCCCGAAGCCGGCCGGGGCCGGATACCGTCCGACCAGGTAGGCGCCGGTCCAGATGGCTTCCTGGCGGACCACGTCGCCGGTATGGGTCGCTGCGATCATCATGTTGTTCCCGGCGTAGATGCCATCGTGGTAGATGTACCCGGTGTCGTCGTAGAAGAAGATGACGTCACCGGGCTGCTTCGCATCCTGCGCCAGGTGTTGGCTCGCGGCGTACTGGTCGACGGTGAAGTGCGGCAGCCCTATCCCGAATCGGCCGAAGACGACCATGACCAGGCCGGAGCAGTCGAACGTGTTTGGACCGGCGGCGCCCCACTCGTAGGGGGCGCCGTAGTGGGTGGCGGCCTCGGCCACGACCGCGTCGCCAAAGCTGCCGGCGCGCGCGGGGGACGCCGGCAGCGAGGCCAGCGCGCTGGCCCACAGCAGGACGAGGACGACGGTGGCGGCCCAGACACGCCGGGACAGTCGATAGGCGGGCACGATGACTCCGAGGCCGCACCGACCGAACGCCGGCGACCTACTGGCTTCGACGCTCGATTTGGCGCGGCTGAAGGGTGAAGCCCCGAACTTCACCCTGTTGGCCGTAGGGTGCCCCGGGCCGACCTTGAGCCGCTGATCTCACCTCCGCCTCGCCACGGGCCGAGGCACTGCCGCCGATGGGTCATCCTGTGCTGCGACGCGACGGATCAGGCGGGAGTACGACATGCAGCAGCTGACCGGGCTGGACGCCGCTTTCCTGGCGATGGAAACGCCGGCGGTGTACGGGCACGTCGGCAGCGTGTGCGTGCTCGACCCGACCACCGCGCCCGAGCCGTTGACCCTGCCTCGGCTGCAGCAGGTGGTGCTCTCGCGCCTACACCTCATCCCGCCGTTTCGCCGCCGGTTGGTGGAGGTGCCGCTCGGACTCGACCAGCCCTACTGGATAGAGGACCCGGACTTCGACATCGAGTACCACGTCCGGGAACTGGCGCTGCCGGCCCCCGGCGACGACCGCCAGTTGACCGAGCAGGCGGCCCGGTTGCACTCCCGGCCGCTGGACCGGACCCGGCCGTTGTGGGAGCTATACCTGATCGGGGGTCTGGCCGGTGGCCGGGTGGCGGTCTATACCAAGGTGCACCACGCCGCTATCGACGGTGTGTCCGGCAACGACCTGCTCGCCGCGCTGCTGGACCGATCGCCGCAGGGCCGCGACCTGCCTCCGGCACCACCATGGACCTGCGACGAGGTGCCCGGGTCGCTGGCGCTGCTGGCCCGCAGCGCGGTAGCGCTGACCGGCCAGCCACTTCGCGCCGCACGGATGTCGGCGGGGCTGCTGCGGTCGCTGCCGGCGCTGGCCGCTCTCCCGGCGCGGCCCCGGCTGCCCGTGATCGAGCCGGTGATCGACCGGCTGTTCGGCTCTCATGACGACGTCGTGCTGCCCTCGCCGCGGCTGCGGGCTCCGGCCACGCCGTTCAACCGGTCTATCTCGCCGCATCGGCGATGGGCGTTCCGTCAGCTGTCGATGGCGGAGGTGAAGGTGATCCGCTCGGCGCGCGAGCTGACGGTGAATGACATCGTGATGGCGCTTTGCGCAGGTGCGCTGCGCCGTTGGCTCGTCGATCACGACGCGCTGCCGGAGCAGCCGCTGGTGGCCTCAGTGCCGGTTTCCGTCCGAGCCGAGACCGAGCAGGGGGCGCTGGGCAACCGGGTGTCGGCGATGCTGGCCACCCTGCCGACGCACGTCGCCGACCCGATGGAGCGGCTGCGCTCAACGCACGAGGCGATGCGGGCGGCCAAGGAGCAGCACGGAGCCCTGCCGGCCGCCCTGCTCGCCGACGTGACGCAGTTCGCCATGCCGGCCCTGGCCGGACAGGCGGCGCGGCTGTCCGCCCGGCTGCGCCTGGTGGAGCGGATCAACCCGTTCAACCTGATCATCTCGAACGTACCCGGCCCCAACGTGCCGCTCTACTACGCCGGCGCCGAGCTGTTGGCGTACTACCCGCTGTCCGCGATCGTCGACGGGCAGGGACTCAACATCACTGTGTTCAGCTACCGCGGCTCGTTGTTCTTCGGCTTGATCGCCGACCGGGACCTGGTGCCCGACCTCGAGCGGATGGCGACCTACGT
>JADGOU010000265.1 GCA_017882835.1 Frankiaceae bacterium
GTCCCAGCCCGCGGCGACCATGCAGGCCTCGCGTATCACCCAAGCGCCGATGTCGACGATCAGACCGGACTCTTCGGCCACGGCGAGAAACTGCGCCGGAGTGATCAGCCCCCGCTGCGGATGCCGCCAACGCAGCAGCGCCTCCACGGCACCAACGGTCCCGGTAGCGATGTCGACCATGGGCTGGTACCGCAGTTCCAGCTCACCCCGGTGCAGCGCGGTGCGCAGACCGTCCAGCATGGCCAATCGACCCATGGCCCGGACGCGCAGCGTCTCGTCGTAGAACCCGACCCGATCTTGATGCTCGCCCTCCTTGACCTGGTACACCGCCTCCCAGGCCTTCTGCATCAACTCCTCGGCCGTGTCCGCGCCGGTGCTCATGGCGATGCCAATGTCGGTGGACACCGTGCACTGCTGGTCGGCGATGGCAAATGGCTGGTGCAGCAGGTGCTGTAGCCGCTGCGCGAACTGCAGCGCCACCGCCGGATCCGCGCAGTCGGTGAGGAGGATGGCGAATTCGTCGCCACCGACCCGGGCCACGACGTCAACGCCTCGAGATGCGGCCACGATGCGCTTGGCCACCCGGACGAGCACCTGATCGCCGATCAAGCGATTGTGGGTGTAGTTGACGAAACGGAAGTTGCGGAGGTCGCAGATCAGTAAGGCAAAGGGGACGTCATAGCGGCCAGCCAAAGCGAACTGCTGAGCGACCCGGTCGGTCAGCATCAGCCGGGTGGGCAAGCCGGTGAGATCGTCGAACCCGAGTCGCCGACGGGTTTCCTCAGCCATCCGGCGCTGGTCGGTGACATCGGTCAACACCGACAGCACCCCCACCGGCGCACCGGTGGCCGAATCGAGAATCGTCCGGGACATCGCCCGGGTCTGCACCACCGCACCGCTGGAATGCACCAACTGTGGCTCGGAGGCCAGGAACGCCAAGGTGGGGTCGGTCGTGATGAGAACCCGCGATTGCCCCTGGGTCAGATACGTCGTCGCGGGAACCTGATACATCTGCCCCTCGGTCTGCCCGACCAACTCGGCCATCCGGGGATTGGCGTAGATCGTGCTGGAGTCGGGCGCGATGAGCCACCAGCCCTCACCGGTGGCCTGAGCCAGCATCGGAAAAAGCGTCGAACTCAATTGAGGGGACATCACAAGGGTGTCTGCAGCCAACGGGGTCAGCGTCGGCACCGGCCCGCGCCGCCGAGCAGGGATCATCGTACGTCGCGAATAGTCATTCGCCCCCCGGACACAATGGGTTCCTCGACGCTAACCCGTAACTTCCCGTTTCGGGCCATCAGAAACCTTTTCCGTTACCACACATGGACGCAGCGTGCTCGTGTGCCTGGGAGCAGTCCGGTTGCTCTGTGATCGAAGGTGGCCGGCGTCCTGTGGCCGCGGAGCGGCGCTGGGCCGGCGCGACGGTAGTCAGCGCGCTGCCGCACGAACCACCGTGGCCCGGGAGCTCAACGTCAGCGTGGTGGCGGTGGCGGCTCCGAGCGCGCCGGCGGCCGCCCCTACCACCGCAGCGGGCGCGACGCACTGGGCGGTGGCCCCGGCGACGAGGATGGCCGCTCCCGGCGCGGCGTAGATGCCCGACTGCACGAGCCCGAACGCCTGGCCCGGTCCCCGCAGGCGGCCGGCACCGCGAGCACGAAGGCGGAGTTGGCGACGAGCTGGTAGGACGTGCCGAGGCCGGAGACCGCCCACAGCGCCAGGCTGACCACGACGCCAGGGTGCAGCGCGCCACCGAGCCGGGGCGTATACGACAGCACGGCCAGCGGGCCCAACAGCCCAGGGCGCCGGGCCGGGGCGACGAGTCGGGCGAGCAGCGCCGCGCCAACGACCGCGCCGGCCGGCTGCGCCGCCATCAGCAGGCCCACGGTGCCGGCACCGCCGCCAAGAGCGGCGGCGTAGGGGGCGGCCAGCCCCTCGGGGACCACGAAGAAGTAGCCCAGCCAGGCGCAGCCGACGAGCGCGCGCAGCCGGGCGTCGCTGCCGACCAGGCGGGCGCCCGCCGCCGCCGAGCGCAGCGGCGAGCCCGACCTGATACCGGTCACCGGACCCGGCGGCGCAGGTCGGGGCCGTAGCCCGAGCCAGAGCAACCCGGCGGACGCCCCGAACGTCACCGCGTCGAGGGCCAAGGTGGCCGAGGTGCCGAGCACGGCCGCCAGCCCGCCGCCGGCGGCGAAGCCGAGAGCTGGCCGCCCTGGATGGCGACGTTGCTGACGGCACTGGCAACGACGTACCGGTCGTCCGGGAGCACCTCGGGCAGCAGCGCCGCCCGGGCCGCACCGAACGGCGCACTCAGCAGCTCGGCGGCGGCGAGCAGCGTACAGGGCGCCCAGAACGGCCCGGCCGGTACGGCCATCCCGGCGACCAGCGCCATCCGCGCCAGGTCGCAGCCCACCATCAGCCGCCGCGACAGCCGGTCGGCGAGGCGGCGAGCTAGTGCCCCCGGCAACCGCCGGAAGGTAGCTCAGCGCATACCCGGCCCCGGTGAGCAACGGCGAGCCCGTGCGGTGGAACGTCAGCACGGACAGGGCGACCCGGGCGAGCTGGTCCCCGACGACGGAGAGCACCTGCGCCAGCCACAACACGCGGAACTCCGGCACGGCGAACACGGCGCCAAAGGTGGCCGGCACCGGCTCCAACCGGTCCACCACGGCCGCGGCCGTCCCGATCGCGGTCATCCCAGTCGGCTTTCCAGGCACCGTCGATCAGGCGGCCGCGATGGCCACCTGGTTACGGCCCGCTGCCTTGGCGCGGTAGAGCGCGACGTCGGCGGCGGCTAGCAAGTCGGTGAGGTCGGAGCCGTGGGTGCCGAGCACGGCGGCACCGACCGAGATGGTGACCTGCACGGTGCCGCCGGTGTCCAGCGCGAGCAGCCCGGCGACGTCGCGGCGCAGCCGCTCGGCGATCCGCACGGCCTCGTCCTGGTCGGCGTTCGGCAGCGCGACGGTGAACTCCTCACCACCGAAGCGGCCGGCGACGTCGTACGGGCGCAACCCGCACCGCAGCGCGGTGGCCACCGCAGCCAGCACCCGGTCGCCGACCAGGTGCCCGTGGGTGTCGTTGACCTGCTTGAAGCGGTCGAGATCAGCGATCAAGATAGCCAGCGGACGGCCTTCCCGCGTCGCCCGGACGATCTCCAGCTCGACCTCGACCTGCCACGTGGCCGCGTTGAGCAGGCCGGTCTTGGCGTCGGTGCGCGCCGCCGCCCGCAGTTGCGCGTGCCCGAGCGAACGGTGCAGCAGCCACACCGGCGGCACGGCGACGATGGCAACGGCGGGGTTGTGCACGCAGGCGACGGCGATGAGGACGCCAGCGCTGATCTCGCCAAGGTCCAGGGTCAGGCTCTCCCCGTCGCAGAGCACCGACCACCAGTGCACCGCCGGCGAGGACATGTCGGCCGCCACCGCCATCAGCAGGATGTTGACCACCATGCACAGAAGAGCGGCACCGATGGCCCCGACCAGCGCGGGCACCGGGTCTCTGAGGAACCAGCCGGCCGGGGTGAGACCCGCGGGCAGCAGTCGGTGGAACAGCAGCGAGCCGGCGGCGTCGGCGATACCGGCCGCGGCTGCGGTGACCGCCCGGCGGTGGACCAGGCCGGAGCGGACCCGGACGTGCTGCAGCGCCACCAGCGGCACGGGGGTGATCAGCGCATAGACCGGCGGTAACAGCAGCGCCGCCGGGATCTTCCAGGCGGAGAGCAGGTCGCGGGAGAACCCGGCCGGCTGACCCTGGCGGTGGGTGAGCTCGATACAGAGCATGGCGCCGGCCAACAGCGACGCCCAGGTAAGGAGATCGGCGCGCCGCAGCGGCGTGCCGGGCAGGCCCGCGACCATCAGTCCGGTGGCCGTGGCGACGAGGACGAGCGAATAGCAGACGAGGGCGGGCGGCAGCCCCCACAGCGCCCACCGGCGCACGGATCGCGGCCGCCACCGACGGATTGGCGGCGGCGGGGCGGGCCGGATGCAAGCCGAGGGCCGGGGTTGTTCACGCTGCCTCGGAATGGTCACTCGCCCTCACCTCCGGCCGCCCGCTGGCTGTCCTGCCGTGGCCTCTGCTGCGGAAGTCTCGATCCTCTTTGTACACGCTTTGCAGTTGCTCGGCCACTTCGGGTTACCCAGTCAAGGTCATGTGCCGTTAACATTACGTAGAGCGACGGAGTGAACGCGCACAGTAAGTACAGTTGGTCGTTTATGCCCGTCTCGGGCGGCCGGCAGAAGGGAGATGGTGGCATGCGCGGCGTCAACTGGGTCTGACCTCGGCAGGGCGGATCACCACTGTCAGGTCGCAGTCAACGGAGGATGGAGGATCCATGCGCGGCGTCAACTGGGTCTGACCCCACCGTTCCGGCACGCCGCTGGCGGAGAGCCGGCTGACCGAACATGGCGAAGGCCATGAGTGGTCGCCGATGCGCGCGGTAGCCACTACTCTCTGGAAACATCTGTTTCGGTTCTGCCGGCACGCCCCACGGCGTCAGGCCGGGTAGAGCGCGACCAGTGGGCAGCGGAACGGTCGCGGGAGCGCACC
>JADGOU010000266.1 GCA_017882835.1 Frankiaceae bacterium
GGGGGCAAAGCCCGATGGGCGGGTGCGGCGCCGTCGCGGAACGGGCAGGTGTCCAGCTCGAGGTGCCGTTACCGCCCGTCGTCCTCCAGCCGAGGGGCGAACCCGAGCCGGTCGAAGAGCTCCCCGACGCCCCGGCTCGCCGAGTCCCAAGATCCTGCCGGCCCGGTCGGGACCTGCTGGCCGCCCAGGACCAGCCGGCCCGCTCCGCCCGCCGGCCGGCGTCGGGGCCCCGCGACGTCGCCCCCAGCCACGAGCTGCGCCGCTGGTTCGGCCACGACCCGACCCGCTGGACAGAGTTCCGCCGCCGCTACACCGCCGAGCTCGACGCCGACCCCGACAGGCGACCGCTGACGGCGCCGGCGACCCGGCCCAATGGCTGCGCTGGGTCTGCCCCTTCCGCTCGGACCTGGCCCCGGTGCGCCGCCGTCCTGCCAGAATCCGACTGACCCGGCGAACCCGCTGCGACCTACGACCGGGACCCTCGCCAGCTCCCGCACCTCATCCGGCAGAGAGCACCACGCAGCAGCGGTCAGCTGCCGGGTCCAGGCGTGCGCCGAGCAGTCCGTCTCCCACCTGGTCGGCGAGGGCGCCGAGCAAGGCCAGGTTCATGCCGCACACCAGCGCGGTGTGCTCGCGGGCCAGCGCGTCGAACGGGCAGTTCGCCATCGTGATGGTGTCGCCCTGCCGGCGGGGCTCGTAGCCGTGCGCCGAGAGGGTGCCGCAGGCGGCCGCGATGAGCCGTTCCCGGCCGGGTGCGACAGCCACGTCGGGCCGCAGCCGCTCCCCGAGGGTGGCGCCGAGGTCGGTCGCCGCACCGTGCAGGGCGTCCACGACGGCGACGCCGGTCTGCGCTGAGTCCTCGATGGCCCGTGCCATGAGCTCCCCGGCGAGGTCGTACCGGCGTTCGGGCAACGTCACCGACACCTGGCGGCCAGAGCGCCGGTACAGCTTGGCTGGCCGCCCGGCGCCGCGCCCCTGTCGACCGGACATGCGCTTGAAGTCCGGGTCGAGCAGCCCTTCCTCGACCAGCTTGTCCAGGTGGAACTTCGCGGTGTGCGCGGCGCCGACGCCTTCGGACGCCTGGTCCCGGCTGACCGGTCCGGGTTGCGCCGCCACGTGGAAGTACAGGTCGCGGCGGACCGGCTCGGCGAGCGCCGCCACCCCCGACACCTGCGCCGCGAATTCGTCCGCGTCCACCTGACGGTCGGCGTCGAACTGCTCCCGGAAGCCGGCGATGAAGGCTGCCCGCACCAGGGCGCGCAGGTTGGCGTGTCCGCTGACCAGCGGGACCTGGCTGAGGACGGCCTTGACCCGGCGTTCGATCGCGGCGACGAGGACGTGGCCGCCGGAGTGGCTGCTGCCCCAGATCCCGATCCGGCCGGCGTCGACCTGCGCCCACAGGTCGATCTCCTGGCGCGGCTCGCCGTCGCTGGCCCCGAAGTTGCGGTTGTCGAATGCCAGCGCATTGAGTCCGGCGCCGGCGAAGAGCCCGGCGAAGCTGTCGAGGTACATCTCCCTTGACCGCGGAGAAGCCGTGCGCCATGACGAGTGGCGGCCGGGCCGGGCCACCGGCGCCGTCCGCGGGCTAGAACCAGCCTCGTAGGGTGACGCCTTCGGCGTCGAACTCGATGTCCGGTCGAGCCATGGCCGCTCCTTCTGCGCTGTGCGATACCGCGGCTGAAGGCCCACCACCTTGCTGGCCACGACGCCTGACCGAGGGCTGACCCGACGCCCTGCCTACTCCTACCGCTCAAGCAAGCCGTCCCCCCGACCGAGGACCACGGGGGAGGGGTCGGTCGTGGCGAACAAGCGAGTCCGCACAGCGTTTCTCCGGCCGTCGGCGTGATTCCGCGGTCGGCCACCGGCAGCGACACGCAACCTGACGCCGATAGCGGTATTCGGCCGCGCGGTCGTTCGACCAGAACGGGGCAGCCGGGACGGTGGTCCCGCCGTGGCGTTCGCGGGCCAGGCGTGGGCACGCTCGTGGCGAGGGTTCTGCTCGCCGTCCCCGTACTGCTGGCCGCGCCCGCTTCGGCGGCACCCGTCAAGTCATCGGCCGGGACGCACGCGGTGACCGCGGCGATGCCACCGAGCGTCCCCGTGCCGCAGGAGGGGCTCTCGGCGCTGACCTCCCTCAGCGTGCTGCCTCGGCTGAACACGACCGGGCGGGCGGGGCACTTCTCCTCGTACGACCGAACCGGTGGCAATGCCGATTACGGGCACCCGCTCTACCGCGATGCCGAGGGCAACGACGTCCTCGCCGAGGTCGACCGGCCGGGAGCGATCTCCCGGATGTGGTTCACCGGTCTGGACCTCAACCACGTCCTGCGGGTCTACTTCAACGGCGAGCCCACTCCGCGGCTGCAGCGCCCCCTCGGCGAGATCTTCGCCGGAACGCACAGCCCGTTCCTCGCCCCGCTGGTCGCCGATGACGCCGCGTCCAGCGGCGGGTTCGTCAGCTACGTCCCGCTGGAGTTCGCCCACTCGGTCCGGGTCACCATCGACGGGCTCGGCTCGGGCTACTACAACATCGACTACCACTGGTACGACCCGGGAACACCGCTCACTACCTGGACGCCGGCCCTCGACGTGACCGCGGCCCAGGCGCAATGGGCGTCCGCCGGTACGCCGCCGGTGCCACCGCCGGGCTCGATGACCCGCAGCGGCACGGTGACCGCCGCCGCCGGCGGCGTCAGCTACCTTGCCGAGCTGGACGGACCGGCCGTCATCAGCCGGCTCACCCTCGCGCTACCGGCCGTGTGGCCACTCGCCGGTGGAACGCCGCTGACGGCGAGCCGCACCGCACACCTGCTCAACGACCTGCGGCTGCGGATCTTCTGGGACGGGGCGGCGACACCGAGCGTCGACGCGCCGCTCGGTCCGCTGTTCTCCGTCGGCGCGGACGGTCCCCGACTGGTCCAGGGGCTCGCCGCCGGCATGACCGCGGACGGCACGCTCTACCTCAACTTCCCGATGCCGTTCGCCGGACACGCGAGCCTGCAGCTGTTGAACACCGGGGACAGGGCCGTTCCGTCGGTCGGCTGGTCGGTGACGTCGGCGCCCACGGGCGACTCCTTCGCCGACCTCGGCTACTTCTCGACCCAGTACCGCAGCGACGACCCGCCGCTAGGGCAGGACACCGTCGTGCTGGACACCGACGGTGCCGGCAAGCTCGTCGGCGTCGTCGACTCCACCAGCGGAGCGAACCTGTTCTTTCTCGAAGGCGACGAGCGGGTACTGACGGACGACATCCGCACGCCGGTTGTGTCGGGCACCGGGACCGAGGACTTCTTCAACGGCGGCTGGTACTTCAACCACGGCCCCTACAGCGGGCCGGTCAGTGGGAACACCGCGCAGATCTACCAGCCGGGGACAGTGGCGGTGGCGGCGTACCGCCACCTGCTCGACGACGCCATCCCGTTCAACCGGCACCTTCGGTTCACGATCGAGCACGGTGGGGTCAACGACGAGGCGGCCGCGCGCGTGGACCGCTTGGCCTACTACTACCGGCAGGCCGAGCCGCGGATGCTGCTCAGCGACGTGGCCGCCGCGGGCGGGCCGACCAGCGAGCGTGCCCACGCCCCCATCAACAACCGGGCGTCCCCGCCGGCGATGTAGAACTTCGCCCTGCCCTCGACGACCTGCGGGCCGCACCCAAGGCGGCAGACCGCGGCCGCGGGGACGACGATGGAGCCGACCCAACCCGGCGGCGGGGGCGGGGCGGCCGCCGGTTCGCTGAACGCGGCCGCGGCGACCGGCACCGCCAGGACACCGACGACGTCGACCGACGGCAACCTTGCCGGTCCAACCGGCCCCAGCCTGAACGGGAGCAAACGAGTCGGCAACGGCGAGACCCGTGGGACCGAGCGCTGGTGAGTTAGCTCAAGCGATCTCTTCAAGGATCGCTCGAAGTCGCGTGGCGTAGGCGCTCATCGCCCGACGCTTTCGTGATGAGTTGGCGCTAACCCGAAGTTACATGATCGATCATGGTCGGGCTTAGCCATCGCTGACCAGGCGTCCTGGTCCTTGCCGGATATTGGTTGCTGGCCATTGGAGCCGCAGCGGATGGTCGCGCCGAGCAGATCGAAGCATGTCCTTGGGTCGTCGGTGGGGACGGCAACGAGGTCGAACTCGCGGGCGGTGTCGGTGCTGACGCGCAGGGTGTTTCCGGTCAGTCCTCCAGACCCTTGGGGGGACGCCGCGACGGCGTGAAAATGATGGGCGGCGCGGACCGACCGACCGGCGCCGACCGATGCCCAGGCCCTGGCAGCGACCGCACCGCCCAGGGCCGGCCCACCTGGCCGAGAAGACGGTGAAGAACCACATGCCCCGGCTGCTGGCGAAGGTCGGCATGCAGCTCGGGATGCAGCGGCGTACTCAGGTCGCGGTGCATGCGGTGGAGCGCCATCATCACGCCCGGCAGCGACCCGGCCGCTGAAGCGCGGACAGTGCGCGGCGCCGGGCCTGGCGGAGATGGTCGACGTCCGGCGTGCTCGGCGACCGGTGTGATCGAGGCTGTCCCTAGCTGTCCACGATCAGGA
>JADGOU010000267.1 GCA_017882835.1 Frankiaceae bacterium
CCCGGCACCCGGCACCCGGCACCCGGCACCCGGAGAGCATCGCTTAGCCCACAGCCGCACGGCCAGGGAGAGGTGCAGCAGTACGACGGGTGCGATCAGCAGCGGGTGATACGGGCAGCTGGCGCCGGAGCACCGCCGGTAGGATCACCGGCGCAGGCGCCATCACCATCGATAGGACGAACCCGAGACACAGCGTCGCCGTCGCCACCACAACAATGCCGCTGGAGGGCGCGGCTGCCTGATGGGTTGCAGCACCCGCCGCCCAGGGCTCAGCGGTCCTAGACCCGCAGGCCGGCTGAGCCAGGACAGGTCACCGTTCGGCGAGCGGGTTCGACCACAGCCGGGACCGGACCGGCAACCCGGACAGCTCGGAGGCGGCGTTAGCGGCGCGACGAGCGGGCCGGGCGCCGGCGCGGGAGGACAACGGGCGCACCCCCGGTCGGCGGCGAAGCAGGCCGGGCGCCGGGCGCAGCTCGGCGGCACCGAGCCGCCGCCGCAGCGCCGCGATGGAGGTCACGCGCCGCACGACCAGCGGCGCAAAGCCGAGCCGGGCGTAGAACCTGTGCACATCCCGGGCGCCGGGCAGGACGTTGACCATGATCTGGTCGCGGCCGATCTCCCCGGCGTACGCCGCGGCCGCCGCCACCAGCGCCCGTCCGGCGCCCTTGCGCCGATGTCCACCGTCGACGATCAGGTGGCTCACCTGCACGGCGGGAACGTCGACCAGCGGCGATGTGCTCACTTGGGCAAACACCGCCATCCCCAGCGGTTCACCGTCCTCGCCGACCGCGAGCACCACCCGACGCCGCGAGTCGGCGAGCGCCTCGGCGTACCGGTGCTCGAAGGTGAGCGGGCTGGAGGTCAGCCCGGGCCGGCTGGTCCCCCGGCGCCGGCTCGCGTAGCCACCCGGTAGCTCCTTCCCGAGTCGGACCAGGATCGGGATGTCCGCGGCGGCGGCTTCCCGAACACGGATCGGGATGCGGGGCACGGCATCTCCTCCTCGGCGGTCGCAGCTCGCGGCCGGCTGACTACCCGGCACCGAACGCCGACCGGGACCTGTAATCCGAACACGGATGCGGTGGGCTCCCCGAAGCCCGCCGAGCCTAGCGCGCAGGGCAGCACGCCGCTGCCCCCCGGGGGTGCAGTGCTGCCTCTCGGGTCACTCCTCGCCGAGGTAGGCCTTACGGACCAGCTCATTGCCCAGCAGCGCCGGTCCGTTGTCCTCCAGCACGATCCGACCCGTCTCGATCACGTAACCGCGGTCGGCCAGGGACAGGGCGGCCTGGGCGTTCTGCTCGACCAGCAGGATCGTTGTCCCCTGCCCCTTGAGCTCGACCAAGGTGGAGAAGATCTTCTGCATCATGATCGGTGAAAGCCCCATGGACGGCTCGTCCAGCATGATCAGACGGGGCTGGCTCATCAGGGCTCGCCCCACGGCCAGCATCTGCTGCTCGCCGCCGGACAGCGTGCCCGCTGGCTGCCCACGCCGCTCCCCGAGCATCGGGAACAGCGCGTACACCCGGTCGATGGTGTCGCGGATCTCCGCCGTTTTGCCGCGGCGGCTGTACGCACCGAGCTCGAGGTTCTCCTCGATCGTCATCCGCGGGAAGATCCGGCGCCCTTCCGGCGAGTGGGCGATGCCGCGGCGCACGATCTCGTGCGCCGGCACCCGGTCGATCCGCTCGCCCTCGAAGAGCACCTGGCCCGCGACCGGACGCAGCAGCCCCGACAGCGTCCGCAGCGTGGTGGTCTTGCCGGCACCGTTACCGCCGATCAACGTGACCACGTCGCCGGCCTGCACCTGCAGGCTGATGCCCTTGACCGCCTCGATCGCGCCGTAGGCGACGACCAGGTCGCGCACCTCCAGCATCGGGGTCACGAGCGGGTCTCCGCGTCCCCGGATGCGCCATCCACCGGGGCGCCAACCACCGGGGCGCCAAGGTAGGCCTCGATCACCCGCTCGTCCGCCTGCACCTGCTCGGCGCTTCCTTCCAACAGCTTGGCGCCCTGTACCAGTACGGCGACCCGGTCGCACAGGCTGAAGATAAAGCGCATGTCGTGCTCGATGACCACGATCGCCAGCCCGGTGTCCCGGATGCGGCGGACTAACAGCATCGCGTCCCGGGTCTCCTGCGGGTTCATCCCGGCAGTCGGCTCGTCCAGCAGCAGCAGCCCCGGATCGGTGGCCAGCGCCCGGGCTATCTCGAGCCGGCGTTGGTCGCCGTAGGGCAGGCTCCGGGCCAGCTCGGCCTCCACCCGACTCAGGCCGACGAAGTCGAGCAGCTCGCGCGCCCGCTGGATCGACTCGCGTTCCTCCCGGCGGTGGCGGGGGCCCCGGAAGACCGCCGACAAGACGCCGGTGCGGGTCCGACAGTGCCGGCCGACCTGGACGTTCTCGACCGCCGTCATGAACGGGAACAGCCGAATGTTTTGGAACGTCCGCGCCAGCCCGGCCTTGGTGATCCGGTCCGCACCGCCGCTCAACCGGCGGCCGCGGAAGGTGATCTCTCCGCTGGTCGGTGTCTCCATGCCGGTCAGGCAGTTGAAGAACGTCGTCTTGCCGGCCCCGTTGGGGCCGATCAGGCCGACGATCTCGCCGTCGCGGACGGTGAGGCTCACCTGGTTGACTGCGGTCAGCCCACCGAACTTCTTGGTGATGTCGCGGGCGACCAGCACCTCGCCGGCGCCACCGCCGGGGTCCGGCCCGCGCTGACGAGAGACCAGCGGCGTACTCATGCCCGGGCCACCTGGCCGGGCTGGCTCATCGCGTCCGCGCCGGACTCCTCGCTGAGCAGCTCGCGCTGCCGGCGGCGACTGGCGATCAAGCCCTCCGGCCGGAACCGCATCATCAGGATCAGCGCTAGCCCGAACAGCAGCAGCCGCTTGTCTTGGAACGTCCGCAGCTTCTCCGGAATGACGAACAGCAGGGTCGAGCCCAACACCGCGCCGGGCAGCGTCCCCATCCCGCCGAGCACGACCGCGGACAGCAGCAGCGCGGACTCCAGGAACGTGTAGGAGTCCGGCGACACCTGGGTGGTCACGTGCGCGTTGACGGTCCCGGCCGCGCCGGCCAGGAAGGCGCCCATCGCGAAGGCCAACAGCTTGAGCGCCACGGTGTTGATCCCCATGGCCCGGGCGGCCAGCTCGTCCTCGCGGATGGCCACCCAGGCCCGGCCAATCCGACTGCGGTTGAGGTTGGCGAAGATCACCATGACCCCGGCGACCAGCAGCAGCTCGAGAAAGTAGTAGTTGGCGAAGCCCGGCAGCACGATCCCGAACACGGTGTGCGGCTGGCCGAAGTCAAAGCCGTTGGCGTTGATGTTCGGTACGCCGGAGATGCCGTTCGGTCCGCGGGTTAACCCGTCCCAGTTGTTGGCGACGATGCGGAAGATCTCCCCGAAGCCCAGGGTCACGATGGCCAGGTAGTCCCCACGCAGCCGCAGCGTCGGGGCGCCGATGATCACTCCAAAGAACGCCGAGGTCAGCGCCCCGAGCACGATCACGGCGCCGAACGGCACGTGCACGTGCACGGTCGTGAAGGTGGCGTTGGACAGCAGAGCCGACACGTAGGCGCCCACGCCGAAGAAGGCGACGTAGCCGAGGTCGAGCAGTCCCGCGAGGCCTACCACGATGTTGAGCCCGATCGCGGCCGCGGCGAACACACCAATGGAGGCGGCCACCCGGATCCAATAACTGTCCCCGCCCTGGGTGAACGGAAAGGCCGCCGCCGTGATGGCCGCGGCGGCCAGCGTGACCGTCCGGTGCCGCTCCGACACGTAGCTCACCAGCGTGCCGGCACCGAGTGCGACCGCGGCCGCGGCCGCAAAGCCCAGGAACGCCAGGTAGGACACGAACGCGCTAGATTCGTTGATCTTGAGGCCGATCACGATCGCGACCAGCAGGCCCCCCAGAACCAGCGCGATCAGCAGGATCTCCAGCGGCGCCCAGACCCACAGCCGTCCCCAGCGCAGGTTGCGCTCGGAATCCGCGGGCTCCCGAACGGCGTCGCCGGCGAGCGCACCCAGGACGCCACCGGCGACCGTGAGCCACGCGCCGTACGCCACCGCACCCAGACCGCCCCCGCTGCTGGCGATGGCGAGCAGGTTGCCCACCGAGATCGCGACAATGCCGAGGGCGCAGGCCAGCACGGCCCGCCGGCGGCCGGCGATCCGGGCAACAACGAGCAGCAGCCCGACGGCGAGCAGCAGGGTGTAAAGGCGCGCGCCGCCCGGGAAGCCGGTCAGCGTCACCTTGCCCGGGTAACCGAAGAAGAACGTCGCCCACGGGGTCAGTGACCCCGCCACCGTGAGCGCCGCACCGGCTGCCGCCAGCGGCACGGTGAGCGGGGCGGTCCGGGCCCGGGTCGCGGACCGAATGGCGGCCACGCGCCCGGTACGGCCGGAGCCGTCGGGGTCCATGCTCGGTGTGGTCATGCCCGGGTGCCCACTTGTTCGCCCAGCAGGCCGGTCGGGCGGAAGACCAGTACCAGGATGAGGACCACGAAGGCGAAGACGTCCTTGTACG
>JADGOU010000268.1 GCA_017882835.1 Frankiaceae bacterium
GAGGCGATGAACGCGCTGGCGACCGGCCCGTTCGGGTGGACCCTGGCGCAGAAGCGGCCGATGCTCGAGGCGCAGGACTACACCCCCGTCGGGTTCTCGCTGGACCTGCTGGCCAAGGACCTCGGCCTATGTGTGGGTGCGACCACCGCCGAGCTGCCGGCCACGGCAGCCGCGCTGGCCGTGGCGCACGCAGCGATCGCCGCCGGGCATGTCGACGACGACTACGCCTCGCTGGCCGGTTTCCTGGCCTTCGAGGGCAACCCCAACTCGTACTGATCCAAACGCTCCCGTCGTGCAGCCGTGTGCCGCCTGGTTCCTCGACGGATTCAGCCAGACGGCGGCGTCCGGGTCCCACCCGGCAAGCATCGTCCGCCAGCGACGCCGGTAGGCACGGCCGAGCGATCCGACGGTGCTCCGGCCCGTCGACTTCCGGCCCGCCCCCGGGGCCCCGCTCCGCCCGGCTAACCTGTCCGACGATGTAACGAAGAGCCGTATCGGAGGCATCCCCGTGCGCCGCTGCCGTCCAATCACACTGCTTGTGGCGACGACCACGCTCGTCTGGGGCCTGGACTTGCTGGTCAGCACAGCTGCTTTCGCTGAGGAACCGACGCCGGCACCGCCGCGGTCCGTGACGGCGGCCCATGTGCACGGGAGTACGGAGAGCATCGCCAGAAACCCGCGAACCGCCCGGCTGATCTCGCGGAAAATGCCTGCCGGCGGTGTCGTGAGGACTCCGCCAACAGGCCCCGAGTTTTCTGGCGGTACGGGCACGGCAATCTCCACCCATCCGAAGGTCGGCATCGCGCTGACCACCGCGAATGGCCCCGTCGCAGTAGCCCCCGCGGGCCTCGATGTCGGCGCACCGGACGGCGCTGTCGTGGGCGACAGCGTGATGTACCCGCGAACCGGGCCGGAAACGGACACCATAGTCAGAGCCAACGGCTCAGGTTTCGAGACGTTCACAGTCGTCAAGTCGTCTGCTGTTCCCGCAGTCTCGCAATGGTCGGTCGGTCTTCCTCCGGGCTATCACTTGGCGATTGAAGAGACGGGGACGGTGGTCGTCGTTGGGGCTGACCATATGGTCATAGCGGAGGCTGACCCGCCGAGTGCGCGAGACGCCAGCGGTCGGCCGGTGCCCGTGACGTACGCGGTTAATGGCGACAGGTTGTCGGTGTTCGCCCACCCGGCTGTCGACACGCAATTTCCCATCGTGATCGACCCGAGCTGGCATTCAATCTGGCGCACCGTCAAAAACACCGCCGTCGGCGCAGCTCAAGGGCTCGTATCTGGAGCTGTGACGGGCGGTGCTCTGGGAGGAGGCGGCGGCTGCCTGGTTGGTATATTCGCAACCGGTGGCGTGGGTTGCGGCCCGGGCGCGGCGGCCGGTGGGGGTGCGGGTGCCGCACTCGGAGGTGGGATCGGACTCGTCGTCGGCGGCGTCCAGGGTGCACAGAAGTAGTACGGGATGCACAGAAAGAGTCGGCTGTCGCGAGACGAAGAGGGGTGTCGTGCTCATCGCACTGGAATCCGCGGGAATCATGGCGTTCTTCCTCACCGTTCAGTACGTCGAAGTCGCCAACCGTCGTCCGCTCGGATACTCGCAGGCGCCATTGCTTCGGACCCAACGACGCGCCTTCCTGCACAAGCTGTACTTGGCAGGACTGATCCTCTGGGTACCGCTACTCCTAGGGGCACTCAGCGAACCGACGTGGCGGTACTTGCCGGGCGTCTACATTTTCGTCTCCTCGGTCTTGCGCTTGCCCGAACTCACCGCCGGATTCGCGGCAATGGCTCGCGCGCATCGAACGTCGTAGCCGAGAGGTATCTGCACAAGCCGAACGGCCGACTACGGACTTGCCAAGCCGGTCGTCATCGCGGCAGCCAAGGCGCGTATCAAAGGGCGGCCTGGCCAGACCCGGCGCGGAATCGCCCCGGACCGGTTCAGCAGGAGGCAGTGCGGACTTGCCCGACTTCGAGTCTGACGCAGGGGCGCCGTCGCAGGACGTGCCGCCGGACGTTTCGGCCGAACCGGCTGACGGGGGATGGAGGCGGGCACGCCGACCTTGGTTGAAGATCATCGTCAGTCTCGTCGTGATCGCCCTGCTGACCGCCGTCGGAGTCGTCGGCTTGCGGTCGCGCCAAAACGAGGCAGCGCCATCCGCCCGGGCAGCGGCAGCGCCGGCCGACGTCGCCACCGTGCTACCCGAGCTGGAGCGCTTCGTGGAGCGGCAGCGGGGCTTGACCTTCACCTCCCCGGTGCGGCCGGAGCTGCTCGACGACACCGCCTTTCCGGCCCGGCTACGGGAGGTGGACGCCCGGGACGCCGATCCGGCCGCGACCGCCGCCAGCCAGGTGTCGCTGACCGCGCTGGGACTGCTGGAACCAGGCACCGACCTGCGGGCCCAGACGAGCAGGTTGCTCGACGCCGCGGTGCTGGGCTTCTACGACCCGAAGACCAAGGCCCTGGTCGTGCGTGGCAACCGGGCGACGCCCGGCGTGCGCGCCACGCTGGCACACGAACTCACCCACGTCCTGCAGGATCAGCACTTCAACCTGGACCGGCCGGGACTGGACCAGGCGCTGGACGAGTCCTCCATCGCGTTCTCCGGCCTGGCCGAGGGCGACGCCTCCCTGGTGGGAACGGCGTACGAGGACACGTTGACCGCCCGGGAACGGACCGAGGCCCAGCGCGAGCAATCCGGCGGAAACCCCCCGGACGTCCCGCCCGTGCTGCTCGGGCTGATCGGCTTTCCGTACACGGCCGGCCCGCCGTTCGTGACCCAGCTGATCCGGGCCGGCGGCCACGCCCGCGTCGACGCTGCCTTCGCCGCGCCGCCGACCTCGACCGAGCAGCTGCTCAACCCCCAGCGCTACCTGGCCGGCGAGGGGCCGAAGCCGGTCGCGACTCCCAGCGCCGACGCCGCGAGAGCGGACGAGGGCGTGTTGGGCGAGCTGGGGCTGCGACTGACCTTGCAGGGGTACGTCGGGCAGTCGGCGCTCGGCTCGGCCACCAACGGCTGGGGCGGTGACCGCTACATCGCCTGGCGCGACGGCGCCCGCAGCTGCCTGCGGGACACGGTGGTGGCGGACTCGACCGCCGACAGCGCTCAGCTGCGGCGGGCGCTGACCGCCTGGTCGCGGACGGCCAAGAGCAAGGTGACGATTGACGCCGACTCGCCGGCGGGCACCACCTTCACCAGCTGCCGGTGAGCCTCAGCTGCGGACGTGTCCGTCGCCGGTCACGACGTACTTGGTCGAGGTCAGCTCGGGCAGCCCCATCGGGCCGCGGGCGTGCAACTTCTGGGTCGAGATCCCGATCTCCGCACCGAAGCCGAACTGGTGGCCGTCGGTGAACCGGGTGGAGGCGTTCACCATGACCGCGGCGGAGTCCACCAGCGAGACGAACCGCCGGGCAGCCGGCTGCGACCGAGTGACGATCGCCTCGGTGTGCCCGCTGCTCCAGCGGCGGATGTGAGCCACCGCGGCGTCCAACGACGGCACCACCGCGACGGCAAGGTCCAGCGAGAGGTACTCCGTCCCCCAGTCGGCATCGGTTGCCGGTACGACGTCGACGCCCGCGCCGGCGCCGGCCGCGGTCACCTCGGCGTCCCCGTGCACCGTCACGCCGGCGCCGGCCAGCGCCGGCAGTAGTCGCGGCAGCAACTCGGGCGCGATGTCGGCATGCACGAGCAGGGTCTCAGCGGCGTTGCACACCGATGGCCGGTGGGTTTTGGAGTTCAGCGCGATGGCGAGGGCCATGTCGAGGTCGGCGTCGGCGTCGGCGTACACGGTGCAGTTGCCGACGCCGGTCTCGATCACCGGGACCTGCGACTCGGTGACCACGGCGTTGATCAGCCCGGCGCCGCCCCTCGGGATGAGTACGTCGACCAGCCCGCGCAGCCGCATCAGCGCCTTGACAGATTCGTGGCCGGCGCCCGGCACCAGCTGGACAGCGTCGGCCGGCAGGCCGGCCGCGGTGCCGGCGTCGGCGAGGATGTCGACGAGAGCCTGGTTGGAGCTCGCAGCCGAGCCGGACCCGCGCAGCAGCACAGCGTTCCCGCTCTTCACGCACAGGCCGGCCGCGTCGACCGTGACGTTGGGCCGGGCCTCGTAAATGATCCCGACCACGCCCAGCGGGACCCGGACCTGCCGCAGTTCCAGACCGTTGGGCAGCGTCGAGCCGCGTACCACCTCACCGACCGGGTCGGGCAGGGCGGCGACCTCGCGCAGACCGTCGGCCATCGCGGTCACCCGCTCGTTAGTCAGCGTCAGCCGGTCGAGCATCGCCGCGGAGGTGCCCGCCGCCCGAGCGCGTTCCAGGTCGGCTTCGTTGGCCGCCAGCACCTCGGCACAGCGGGCCTCCAAGGCGGCGGCCATGGCCAGCAGGGCGGCGTCCTTGGCCGCGCGGGGCAGCGGCGCCATCGTGGTGGCCGCCTCCCGGGCACGGCGGGCGACCGCGACGACCTCGGCGGCTGCGTCCTCCGACAGCACGGCCCACCTGCCCCTCCGACGACGGCGACTA
>JADGOU010000269.1 GCA_017882835.1 Frankiaceae bacterium
CGCTTCTGGGACGGGTTGGTGAAGAGCCGCTGGGTGTCGTCGACCTCGATCAGGCGACCCGGTTCCCCGGCGCTCTCGATCGTGAAGAACGCCGTCACGTCGCTGACCCGAGACGCCTGCTGCATGTTATGGGTCACGATCACGATGGTGAACCGGTCCTTGAGCTCCATCATCAGGTCCTCGATCGCCAGCGTGGAGATCGGGTCCAGCGCGGAGCACGGCTCGTCCATCAGTAGCACCTGCGGTTCCACCGCGATCGCGCGGGCGATGCAGAGCCGTTGTTGCTGCCCGCCGGACAGCCCGGCGCCGGCCCGGTCGAGCCGCCCCGACACCTCGGTCCACAGGTTCGCCGCCCGCAGCGACCGCTCCACGGCTTCGTCCAGCGTGCTCTTCCGTCGTACGCCGTTGAGCTTCAGCCCCGCGGCCACGTTGTCGTATATCGACATCGTGGGGAACGGGTTGGGGAGCTGGAACACCATGCCGATGCTGCGCCGGACGTTCACCGGGTCGACGCCAGGGGCGTAGATGTCCTCGTCGTCGAGCAGCACCTGGCCGGTCACCCGGGCGCCCGGGATGACCTCGTGCATGCGGTTCAGCGCCCGCAGATAGGTCGACTTGCCGCACCCCGACGGGCCGATCAGCGCGGTGATGGTCTTCGGCTCGATCGTGAGTGAGACGTCGGCGACCGCCAGGGTGGATCTGTAGTAGGCACACAGGTCCACGGTCTCGATGCGCTTGGCCATGGGACGGACCTACCTCCGGGCGAGGGTGTTGCGGCGAGTGAGCATCCGCGCTGCAACGTATAGCAGGACGACAATGGTGATCAGTGTCAGCGCCCCGGCCCAGGCGCGGGCGATAGCGACGTCGTACGCCGATCCCGCCTGCTGGAAGACCAGCAACGGCAGGGCGCTCTGGCCGCCGCGGAGCGGGTTGAGGTGGAGGAAATCGTTGCCGAAGGCGGTGAGCAGCAGCGGGGCCGTCTCCCCGGTCACCCGGGCGACGGCCAGCATGACGCCGGTCGTGATGCCGGTGGAGGCGGTCGGCAGGACGATGGACAGGATCGTGCGCCAACGCGGCACCCCGAGCGCGTAGCTGGCCTCCCGCAGACTGCCGGGTACCAGTTTGATCATTTCTTCGGACGACCGGACGACCACCGGCAGCATCAGGATCGACAGCGACAGCGCCGCGGCCAGCCCGGAGAACCCACGGTGCAGCTCCAGCACCCAGAACGCGAAAACGAACAGCCCGGCGACGATGGACGGGATGCCGGTCATGACGTCGACGAAGAACCGGATGGCGGTAGCCAGCCGCCCGTGGCCGTACTCGGTGATGTAGATGGCGACGAGCAGCCCGAGCGGGACGGACAGCAGGCTGGCGATGAGCACCTGCTCGAGCGTGCCGATGATGCCGTGGTAGACGCCGCCACCGGCGTCCAGCGGGCCGACACCGGCCATGGAGTGGGTGAGGAAGCTCAAGCTCAGCCGGGCCGCTCCGCGGTAGACGGTGTAGCCGATGACGCCCACCAGCGGCGTCAGCGCTGCGAGCAGGCATGCGGTGGCCGCCGTCGTGGCCAGCCGGTCGACCGCGCGGCGGCGCCCTTCCACCCGCCAGGACAGAGCCGTGCCGGCGACGACGGCCAGCATCAGGCTGACCAGGACGAACTCGGCAGTGCCGGCCAGCGGGGTGACGACGAACACCAGCGCGGTGCCGCCGACGGCGGCCAGCATCGCGGCCAGCATCGGCAGCCGGCCGACGTGTGCGGCGGTCAGCCGGGACGAGTGCGCAGCCGCCGGCTGACCGCCGGACGCCGGTGGGTCCGGGGTGGGCGTCGGGGCGGTTAGCGTCATACCGCGGCGCTCCGCTCCATCGCGCCGCTGCGGTAGATGACCGCACGCGCCGCGAGGTTGACGATGAGGGTGATGGCGAACAGGACCAGACCGCTGGCGATCAGCGCCTCTCGGCCGGTGTTACCGGACTCGCCGAACTTCGTGGCGATGTTCGCGGCGATGCTGTTGCCGCCCGGGGTGAGCACCCGCCAGTTGACGTCGAACGAGGCCGCGAGCACCAGCGCCACCGCGATCGTCTCGCCGAGCGCGCGCCCCAGACCCAGCATCACGGCGCTGATCAGCCCTGGTCGGCTCGGGGGCAGCACAGCGGTCCTGATCATCTCCCACCGGGTGGCCCCCAGCGCCAGCGCTGCCTCCCGGCTTGTGGTCGGTACCTGGGCCAGAACCTCGCGGGAGATCGCGGAGATGATCGGCAAGATCATCACGGCCAACACTACGGCGGCCGCGAAGATCGACCGGCTGGCGACCGAGGTGCGGTTGTCTGGGTCGGCGAACAGCGGTATCCAGCCGAATGTGCGGGCGAGGAAGCTCTGCACCGGGACCAGGTGCGGGATGAGGAAGTACAGCCCCCACAGCCCATAGATCACCGACGGCACGGCCGCCAGCATGTCGGTGACGTAGCCCAGCACCGTGGCGATCCGCCGCGGCGCGTAGTCCGTGGTGTAGAGGGCCACGCCGATCGCGATCGGTACGGCGATGACGAGCGCCAACGCGCTGGACAGCAGCGTGCCAAAGGCCAGCGCAGCGATGCCGAACACCGACGGGGAGGCATCGGGCAGCCACTCCCGAGTGGTCAGGAAGCCCTTGGTGTCCGCGCGAAGTGCCGGGAGCGCCTTGACGATCAGGAAGATCGCGATGGCGGCCAGCACGATCAGGGTGAACACGCCGGCGGCCAGGGTCAGCCCGCGAAAGACGCGGTCCCCGCGCCGCACCGCCGCCCGCCGCGGGGATGTCGGTTCCCGCGGCGGGCTGGTGAGGGCCGTCATGCCGGGATGGTGCGAGAGCTCGCCATACCGTGTCCTCGGGTGGTGACCCACCGATCGTTAGTGACTGAGATCATCCGATCGCGGTGATCGCGGCCTTGTTCTTGTCCGCGATCGCGGTCGGTAGCGGGGCGAAGCCGAGGCTGTCCGCCACGGCCTGTCCGCCGGTGACCGCGTACGTCAGGTAGCTCTTGAGCAGCGGGGTGTTCTTGCCACCCTTGCCGCAGCCGATGACATAGGTGACCGTGGAGATCGGGTAGCCGCTGGACACGCCGTAGTTGACGGTGCCCTTGACGTCGGTGGCGCTCCCGGTGACCGTGAAGGACTCCAGCGCCTTGCTGACGTTGGCCGCGTTCAGCTCGGCGTACTGCCCGCTGGCGTTGCGCACCTTGGCCACCGACAGGCTGTTGGCCTTGGCGAAGGACACCTCGGAGTACGCGATGCCGCCGTCGGTCTGCTTGACCCCGGCGGTTACGCCCTCGGAGCCCTTGGCACCCTGCCCGCCCGGCCAGTTGATCTCCTTACCGGAGCCCAGGGTCCAGGCGCCCTTGGCCTGGGAGTCGAGGAACTCCGACACCACCTGCGTGGTCCCGGACCCGTCCGAGCGGTGGAAGGCGGTCACCGGCGTGGCCGGCAGCTTGGCGTTCGGGTTGTCGGCCTTGATCCCCGGTGCGTCCCAGGTCTTGATCGTGCCGGCGAAGATACCCGCCACGGTTGCCGGCGAGAGCTGCAGGTCCTTGACGCCGGCCAGGTTGTACTCCAGGGCGACCCCGCCGGCAGTGATCGGGATGTGCACGGCCGGCCCGGCGGCGCAGCGGGCGTCGGCCTTGGTCTGCTCGTCGGGCTTGAGGGCGACGTCGGAGCCGGCGAAGTCAACCGTGCCCGAGGTGAACTGCTGGACGCCTGCTCCGGAGCCGACGCTCTGGTAGTTGATCTGCGTACCGGCGCACTTGGCGCTGTAGTCCTTGACCCATTGCTGCTGGATAGGGGCTTGGAACGACGAGCCGGCACCGGTCAGGGCGCCGGACGCACAGGCCACCTGCGCGGCCGGGCTGGCACTGGTGCCGCCACTGGTGCCGCTGCTGGTCGTACCGGCGTTGTTGTCGCTGCCACAGGCGGCCAGGGCCACCGTGCCGACGACGATCAGGCCGGCGACGCCGCCGGTCCGCTTGACCTTCACAGGCGTTGCATCCTCTCCTTGACTCCCCGGTCGGCGCTTCGGGCGCCGCTGTTGGACGCGACCGTAGGCAAGCAAGGTGTCTCGACGGGTCCCCCTGAGTGAACGGCGGGTGAACCGCGGCGGGCGGCCGGTCAGGCGGCGAGCAGTGCGGACACGACGTATTCGGCGATCGCCAGCGACGATGTGGCCGCGGGCGATGGCGCGTTGCGGACGTGCAGCACCCGGCCCCGATGGTTCAGCACGAAGTCATCGGCCAGCTCGCCGGCCCGACTGACCGCCTGCGCGCGCACTCCCGCCGCCGCCGGTACGACGTCCGCGGGCCGCAGGGCCGGTACGTACCGCTGGGCCTGCCGGACGAAGGCCCGCTTGCTCAACGAGTGCCCGTACTCCACCAGGCCGGTCCGCCAGTGCTGTCTCGCCATCCGGCGAAAGCCTGGCCAGGCGACGGCGTCGCGCACATCGCGCAGGCGGA
>JADGOU010000270.1 GCA_017882835.1 Frankiaceae bacterium
GGTCGCGACCACCCGGTCACCGACGTCGAACCCGCCGACCTCGCCGTCGCCAGGGTTGAGCATCGCCTTGAGCGCGGCGTTCAGCGCGACAGTGCCGGCAGGGCCGCGATGCACCGGCGTCACCACCTGGACGTCCTCGGCCGGGATGCCCAGCGCGCGCGGGATCGAGTCGGTGACCAACTGGACGGTACGCCGGGCAGCGCTCGCGCCGTCGGCAGCCGGGACCACCACGACCTCCCGGTCGGGGGAGTCCACCGGCGGCAGCGTGCCGTCGCGCACGGCCGTCGCCAGCCGAGCGATCGCGCCACCTTCGGCCTGCCGGTACAGCGTGCGCAGCTCGGTCACCGGCAGCGCGCCGGAGTCCACCAGGTCCCCGAGCACCCGGCCCGGGCCGATGGACGGCAGCTGTGCCGGATCTCCGACCAGCAGCAGGTGGGTGCCCTCGGCGCAGGCGGCGACGAGTGCCGCCGCCAGCTCGACGTCGAGCATGGAGGTCTCGTCCACCACGACCAGGTCCTCGTCCAGCGGCCAGTCCGCGCCGCGGGCGAACTGTCCGGTGGTGCCCTGCGCGCCCAACAGCCGGTGCAGGGTCTGCGCCGGCGCCCCGGTGATCTCCTCCAGGCGCTTGGCGGCCCGACCGGTCGGCGCGGTCAGCGCGATGGCGAGGTCCCGCTCGCGGGCGGCCTGGACGACCGCGGTCACCGTGCGGCTCTTGCCGGTGCCCGGGCCGCCGACCAGCAGGCTGACTCCCGACGTACCGACGATGGTGGCAGCGGCCCGCTGGGCGTCGTCCAGCCCGAGGGCCGCGGCCGGTTCCGCGCCCTTGGCCCAGGCCCGGGCGGTCCGGCGCAGCCGCGCCAGTCCCGCGGCCACCGTCTGCTCGGCGTGCGCGTACCGGGCCAGCCCCAGCTCCCCGGTGGGCGGGAAGGCGACCACCCGACCCTCGGCCAGCGCTGCCGACACCGCAGCCGCTGGGTCCCCGATCCCCTCCCCGGCGACAGCGGCCCGCACGGTGGCCGTCGGCATCGTGGTGTGCCCGTCACGAGCCGCTCGGGTGAGCACGTGGGCCACGATGGCCCGGCCGCGCCGGACGTCCCCGCGGTCGGCCTGCTCCCGCAGCAGCGAGATCGCCAGCCGGTCGGCGTCGACCAACCGCACCTCTGCCACATCGAGCAGCCGCCACGGGTCCGCCCGCAGCCGCTGCGCCGCCTGCGGTCCGAGCTCGTCGAGGACGGCCCGGGCGGTCCGCGCCGGCACGTCGGCAGGTGCCAACAGCGCCACCACGGCGTAGGCGTCGGCCGCCCCGGCGAAGGCTGTGACGAGGCGATCCGCCCGGGCCGCGGACACGCTGGGCAGGCCGGCCAGCCGGTCTGCGGTGACCGTCTCCGGCGACACCACGCCGGCCTCGGCCAACCGCTGGGCCAGGGTGCGCCCGAGCCCGGGCCACAGTCCCGCGGCCGCGAAGGCGACGAACGTCGGGTCGGGGCTCACGGCCGAGCAGCCTAGGCGCCACCCGAGAAAGTGGATGACTGCCGCCGCATGAGGCTGCCCCGACGTACCCTGCCGGCTATGGCAACACAGGTCGTGGCGGGCGGGTCGCTGCGGGTGCCGATGACGTATGCGGCCTACCGCGCCCTCGGCGAGACCAAGCACCACGAGTACTACGACGGGATGTGCGTCATCAACCCGCCCAGCCGCCGACACGCGGTCGTGGCTCGACGGCTCACCCGGGTGCTCGAAGACGCCTGCCCGACCGGTTATGACGTCATTCCGGAGTGGGGGTGGCGAGTGCAGACGCAGCAGGAGTTCGGACCGGACGTCATGGTGGTGGCCGACTCGGCGCCGGGTGCAGACCTGCTGCGGGCGGCTCCGTTGCTCGTGGTCGAGGTGACCTCGCCCTCCACCCGTTCCGAGGACTGGGGCCGCAAGCTGACGGCGTACGCCGAGGGAGGCGCCCAGTGGTACTGGATCGTCGACCCGGACGCCGGCGAGGTCGCCGTCTTTCGTAACGTCGCGGGGGAGTTCGCGCCGCAAGTGCGGCTCGCCGACGGGCGCCATCGGCTGGCCGAGCCCTTCCCCATCACGCTGGATCTCGCGATCCTTTTTCGCTGAGCTCGCGAGCCGCCTCAGCCTCCGCCTCAGGTTCCGCCTCAGAACTCCAGGTCGTCGCTGTCCCAGCCCGGCATCCGCTCCGGGTAACTCATCTCCGGCGCCGAGACGTCGTCCAGGGCGGCGCGGATCTCCGCAGGCAGCTCGAGCGCCTCGCTCGCCAGCGAGTCGGCCAGCTGCGCCGCCGTCCGCGCCCCGACGACCGGCGCTACGACACCGGGCCGGTCGCGTACCCAGGCCAGCGCAACCGCGACCGGCGAGGCGCCCAGTCCGTCCGCCGCGGTCAGCACAGCGTCGACCACCCCGACCGCCCAGTCCGCCAGGTACGGCGCGACAAAGCCGGCCAGCACCTCCGACCGCGCCCGGGAGTCGGCCGGCGTACCGCCGCGGTACTTCCCGGTCAGCACGCCCCGCCCCAGCGGCGACCACGGCAGGATGCCCAGCCCGGCGTCCACTGCCGCCGGCACCACCTCGCGCTCGATCCCGCGGGCCAGCAGCGAGTACTCCATCTGCGTCGACACCAGCGGCGCCACCGCCCGACCACCGACGGCGGCGGACTGGAGCGCCGCCGCCTTGGCCGTCTGCCAGCCGTTGTAGTTGGAGACGCCGACGTAGCGCACCCGGCCGCTGGCGACCGCGGTGTCCAGCGCGGCCAGCGACTCTGCCAGCGGCGTATGCCGGTCCCAGGCGTGCAGCTGCCAGAGGTCGACGTAGCCCAGGCCCAGCCGCTCCAAGGACGCGTCCAGCGCGGCCAGCAGGTGACCCCGAGACGACCCCCGGCCCATCGGCCCCGGGCCGGTCGGACTGTGGGCCTTGGTCGCGACCAGCACCTCGTCGCGATCGCCGCCGGCCAGCAGGCGGCTCAGTACCCGCTCGCTGTCGCCGCCGGCGTACACGTCAGCGGTGTCGACCAGGGTGCCGCCCGCGTCCCGGAAGGCCGCGAGCTGCGCCGCCGCGTCGTCGACGTCGGTCTCGCGCCCCCAGGTCATCGTGCCCAGCGCGAGTCGGGAGACGATAAGTCCGCTGCGGCCCAGATGGCGCTGCTGCACAGCCCGCTCCCGCAATCGGCGATCTGACGGTCCGGACGCTACCGCGCCGCGCGGGGAAGGTCGGACCGGGTCGCTACGCTGACCGGTGTGAAGATCGGACTGAACCTGGGCTACTGGGGCGCCGGAAACGACGCCGACAATCTCGAGCTGGCCCGGGAGGCCGACCGGCTCGGCTACGCCGTCGTCTGGGCCGCCGAGGCGTACGGCTCGGACGCGGCCACCGTGCTGGCCTGGGTGGCAGCCCAGACCGAGCGGATCGACGTCGGCTCGGCCATCTTCCAGATTCCCGGTCGCAGTCCCGCCCTGACCGCGATGACGGCGGCCACGTTGGACACGCTGTCCGGCGGCCGGTTCCGGTTGGGCATCGGCGTCTCCGGGCCGCAGGTGTCCGAAGGCTGGCACGGGGTGCGCTTCGACGCGCCGCTGGGCCGCACCCGGGAGTACATCGATATCGTCCGGATGGCGCTGCGCCGCGACCGGGTCGAATACGCAGGCAAGCACTACACCTTGCCGCTGCCAGACGGGCCAGGTAAGCCGCTCAAGCTCACCGTGCACCCGGTGCGCGAGCACATCCCGATCTACCTGGCGGCGGTCGGGCCGAAGAACCTGGAGCTGGCGGGGGAGAAGGCCGACGGCTGGCTGGCGATCTTCTTCTCGCCCGAACATTCCGGGGACTCGCTGGCCAGCGTCCGCGCCGGCCGGGCGAAGGCCGGGGCGGATATGGCGAGCTTCGACGTCGTACCGACTGTGCCATTGGTCGTCGGCGACGACGTGGCCGCCTGCGCCGAGCCGGTGCGCGGGTACGCCGCCCTCTACGTCGGCGGGATGGGAAGCCGGGAGCAGAACTTCTACAACGCGCTGGCCACCCGGATGGGGTACGGCGACGCAGCTCGCGAGATCCAGGACCGCTACCTGGCCAAGGACTACGCCGGCGCGGCCGCGGCGGTGCCGTTCGACTTCCTCGACGCCACCGCCCTGCTCGGGCCGAAGGAGCGGATCGCCGACCGGATGCAGGCCTATGCCCAGGCCGGCGTCACTACGCTGACCGTCTCCTCCTATGCCGGATCGCTCGCCGAGCGGGTCAGCGCCATCCGGATCGCGGCCGAGGGGCTGGAGCTGGCCGGCGTGGCGGAGTGAGCCCGGGTCCGACGACCCGGGCCGCTCTGCTGGGCGCCGTGCAGGGACTCACCGAGTTCGCGCCGGTGTCCTCCTCGGGACACCTGGTGCTGGTGCCGTGGTTGCTCGGCTGGGACAGCGATGACCCGGCGGCCCGGACCGCCTTCGACGCGGCCCTGCATGTCGGTACGGCGCTGGGCGCCGGC
>JADGOU010000027.1 GCA_017882835.1 Frankiaceae bacterium
CTTGGCCGCCTGCACCTTCTGGCCCAGCTCGATCAGCTTCTCCGTCGGCACCGACTGGCGCAGCTGCGGCAGCAGGCTGGCCTCCTCTTCGGAGATGTGCTGGCGGATGCCGCGCATCAGCGCGTCCAGGGAGGTCTCGAACTCGGGGTCGTCGGGGCTCATCCCGTCCAGTTGGTTCATCACCCGCTCGGCCGCCGCGTGCTCGTCGATCTCGTGCTCGACGATCTGCTCGTCGCCCAGGGCTTCCTTGGCGGCCGGGTAGACGTACATCTCCTCGGCCTCGGAGTGGCGCACCAACTCCTTGATCACCTTGCCGACGATCTCCTTGCGCTGCTGCTGGACCGCGGGGTTGCCGGCGGCGCTGGCGCGCAGCGACTCCAGCTGGACAAACATCTCCTCCACCTCGCGGTGGTCGGTGGTGAGTACCTCGATCACGTCCCGCTGCTCGTTCATTGCACTCCTCCTGGGCCGGGTTACCGGGCGTCATCCGACTGCGTCGGGATCCTCGTCGTACGCCGTCACTGCCCCGCCGCGGCCCGAGGTATGCCGGCGCTCGGGTATGGGAGCGGGCTCGGGGGCGGTTACCCTCGAGGAGCCGGACGATCGCCGGCGACCCCGTCTCCTGCGGAGCCTTCGCTCGTGCTTGCCCAGCCCCCGGGTACCCGCCGCCAGCGCAGCGACCTGCGCAACGTGGCCATCGTCGCGCACGTCGACCACGGCAAGACCACGCTGGTCGACGCCATGCTCTGGCAGTCCGGCGCCTTTCGCGCCAACCAGGACGTCGACGTCCGGGTGATGGACTCGATGGACCTCGAGCGCGAGAAGGGCATCACGATCCTGGCAAAGAACACCGCCGTCCGTTACGGCGACACCGTGATCAACATCGTGGACACGCCGGGCCACGCCGACTTCGGCGGCGAGGTCGAGCGCGGCCTGTCCATGGTCGACGGCGTCGTGCTACTGGTGGACGCCAGCGAAGGGCCGCTGCCGCAGACGAGGTTCGTGCTGCGCAAGGCACTGGCGCGGCGGCTGCCCGTCGTACTCGTGATCAACAAGGTGGACCGCCCGGACGCCCGAATCGCGGAGGTGGTGGACGAGACCTACGAGCTTTTCCTTGATCTCGACGCCGACGAGACCCAGATCGACTTTCCGATCATCTACTGCCAGGCCAAGGCCGGCCGGGCCTCGCTGAACCGGCCCGCCGACGGCGAGTCGCCTGACGGCCCGGACCTCAAGGCGCTGTTCGACACCCTGCTGACCACCGTGCCGGCGCCGGAGTACGACGCGGACGCCCCGCTGCAGGCGCAGGTGACGAACCTGGATGCCTCGCCGTACCTCGGCCGGCTCGCCCTGTGCCGGATCCACCACGGCACCGTGCGCAAGGGGCAGATGGTGGCCTGGTGTCGCGTCGACGGGACCGTGGCGCGGGTGAAGCTGACCGAGCTGCTGATGACCGAGGCGCTGGACCGGGTACCCGCGGAGCAGGCCGGTCCCGGCGACATCATCGCGATCGCCGGCATCCCCGAGATCACTATTGGCGACACCCTGGCCGACCTCGACGACCCGCGGCCGCTGCCGGTGATCACCGTCGACGAGCCGTCGATCTCTATGACGGTGGGCATCAACACCTCGCCGATGGCCGGTCAGAGCGGCGGCAAGCTCACGGCCCGGCTGCTGCGCAACCGGCTGGACGCCGAGCTGGTGGGCAACGTGGCCATTCGGGTACTGCCGACCGAGCGCCCGGACACCTGGGAGGTCCAAGGCCGCGGCGAGCTGCAGTTGGCGATCCTGGTCGAGCTGATGCGCCGAGAGGGCTTCGAGTTGACCGTCGGCAAGCCGCAGGTCGTCACCCGGCTGGTCGACGGCAAGCTGCACGAGCCGATGGAGCGGCTGACAGTGGACGCGCCGGAGGACTACCTCGGGGTGCTGACCCAGCTGATGGCGCTGCGCAAGGGCCGGCTGGAGCAGATGGTCAATCACGGCACCGGCTGGATCCGGCTGGAGTACGTCGTGCCCGCCCGCGGCCTGATCGGTTTCCGCACCGAGTTCCTCACCGAGACCCGCGGCACCGGGCTGCTGCACCACGTCTTCGAGCGCTACGAGCCCTGGCACGGCGAGCTGCGGACCCGACCGACCGGGTCGCTGGTGGCCGACCGGCGCGGGCCGGTGACCGCATTCGCGCTGTTCAACCTGCAGGGGCGTGGCACGATCTTCGTCGCGCCTGGCACCGAGGTCTACGAGGGCATGATCGTGGGGGAGAACTCCCGGGCGGACGACATGGACGTCAACCCGACGAAGGAGAAGAAGCTCACCAACATGCGCTCGTCGACCGGGGACGAGCTGGTGCGGCTGATCCCGCACCGGCAGCTGTCGCTGGAGCAGGCGCTGGAGTTCTGCCGCGAGGACGAGTGCGTCGAGGTGACGCCGGCCACGGTTCGGCTGCGCAAGGTTGTGCTGCCGGCCGCCGATCGGGAGAAGTCGCGCGGCCGTCGGGCTCGCGCCGGTCTTGCCGGTGGCGGCTGAGGCGCCTCGGCAGCCACAGCCTCGCCCGCGTTACACCGGATGCAGGCGCAGCGAAGCATTGAGGGCGGCCACGATCCGTGCCAAGTCACCCGGATCGCTCGTGAAGATCACAGCCTGGCGCACCAGGTCGGCGCAGCGGTCGGCGCGGCGGGGCACGTGCCGGCGAACTACGGTGCACCGGTGAGCGAAACTCTCGAGCCGCCGCCACCCGAGGTAGGAGTATCCGGCGCGGACGCCGCCGAGGCGGTGCTGGCCGAAGCGGCCGCGGCCGCCGCCGAAGCGGCCGCGGTCGTCGAGCCGCTGAAGCAGGCGGTGGAGATGACGCCGCTGGACTTCCCTCGCCGGCTGCTGCTGGTGCACGCCCATCCGGACGACGAGTCGATCACTTGCGGCGCGACGATGGCCAAGTACGCCGCGGAGGGCACTCTGGTCACGCAGGTCACCTGCACCCTTGGCGAGGAGGGCGAGATCCTCGACCCGACCGTCGAGCACCTGGCCGCCGACCGCGAGGACGGCCTCGGCCAGCACCGCATCGGCGAGCTGGCGGCGGCGATGGAGGCGCTGCGGGTGCGCGACTTCCGCTTCCTGGGCGGGCCGGGACGCTACCGCGACTCGGGAATGATGGGCGTGCCGAGCAACGAGCGCCCGGAGTGCTTCTGGCAGGCCGACCTGGACGAGGCGACCCGGTTGCTGGTGGCTGTCGTGCGCGAGGTGCGTCCACAGGTCGTGGTCACCTACGACGAGAACGGCGGCTACGGCCACCCGGACCACATCCAGGCGCACCGGGTCGCGGTGGCGGCCTTCGCCAAGGCGGCCGACCCGGCGTACGCCCCGGAGGTCGGTGAGCCGTGGGCGGCCAGCAAGCTGTACTACACAGCGATGCCGAAGTCGGTGCTGCAGGCCGCGATCGACGCAGTGCGCGAGTCCGGCGGGACGATGTTCGAAGGCGTTGAGTCCGTCGATGACCTGCCGTTCGGCGTACCGGACGAGGTCGTGACCACGCAGATCGACGCGCCCGAGCAGTTCGAGGCCAAGATGGCCGCGCTGCACGCCTACCCGACGCAGATCTCCGTCGACGGCCCGTTCTTCGCGCTGTCGAACAACATCGGCCAGCGGGCGTTCGGCACCGAGCACTACACCCTGGTGGCCGGAGAGCGGGGCGCCGGCGACGGTCCGTGCGGCCGCGAGTCGGACCTGTTCGCGGGGCTTTGACCTAGATCTGATTCGGCCGGTACGTCGGCGCCGGCGACTTGTGCGGCAGAACGAGCCGCCGGCGGCTCGAACCGTCGCACAACTTTGGCGCATGGCCGGTTCATGGCCAGTTCATTGCCGACACTCTGACTAACCGTGACACGAACGGGTGAACTCGTCACGTCGTGTAGTCAGGGGGACTGCACAGTGGGCACACTGACGACACGGCGAGCTCGTCCGACCACCGGCTCGTGCTAGTCCGAAGTTACGTGCATCCCTCGGTTCTCTTTCGGCCCGAGCGCAGCCCGGCTTTAGCGGTAGGCCGAAGTTCCTTTGCCGCCACGTCCGACCGGCAGTACGGCGCCGGCTACCACAGGAGGAGCACCGTGGCCTCAGGTCCGGACAGCGCGGTCACCAACTCCCTGGTCGGTCTCGGCGGCGACGGGCTGCTTACCGCGCGTTCCGTCGACGTCGGCGCCAGCCGGGAGTCGCGCCGCCGCCGGCGGCTGTGGACGGTGGCTGGCGTGCTGGGGGTGCCGACGGCGTTCCTGTGGTACCGCTTCCTCGTCGGCCGCCCATTCGACGTCTTCGCCCTTCCGCAGGTCGACTGGCTGCTTGTCACCCCAATCCTGTTCTTCGTCCTGCTCGGGGTCGCCCTGATCGGCTCACAGGTCGTGGCCGGCCGTTCCCCGCACGTGACCTACCGGCCGGAGCAGATCTCCACCCGGCTGGCGGACGTCAAGGGCATCGACCCGGTCAAGGACGACGTCGTCCGCTCGCTCAACCTGTTCCTGGCGCACAAGACCTTTACCGGCGAGATGGGCGGTACGCCGCGGCGCGGGCTGCTCTTCGAAGGCGCCCCAGGCACCGGCAAGACGCACCTGGCCAAGGCAATGGCGGCCGAGGCCGGGGTGCCGTTCCTGTTCGTGTCCGCGACGTCGTTCCAGTCCATGTTCTACGGCGCCACCGCGCGCAAGATCCGGTCCTATTTCGCCGCGCTGCGCAAGGCCGCCCGTCAGGAGGGTGGGGCGATCGGCTTCATCGAAGAGATCGACGCGATCGCCATGGCGCGCGGCGGGATATCCCCGATGACGGGTGGCGGCGCGCCCATGACCGGCTGGTCGGCCGGTTCGGTGGGGGCCGGTACCCGGCTGGCGGGCAGTTTGTTCGCCGACGGGCACGTGCCGGCGTACCTCCCGGCGCTCGCGGCGGCCGGCTCACTGTCCACACCGATGATCTCGGAGGGGACCGGCGGCGTTGTCAACGAAATGCTGGTGCAGATGCAGTCCTTCGACGCCCCGGCTCGCGGTCAGCAGGCCCTCGGCCGCCTCGTCGACGCGGTGAACCTGCTGCTGCCGGCGCAACGGCAGCTGTCCAAGCCGACTCCGCCGGTGACGAACGTGCTGCTCATCGCGGCCACGAACCGGGCCGACAATCTGGACCCGGCGCTGCTGCGGCCGGGTCGGTTCGACCGGCGGCTGACCTTCGAGCTGCCGGCCAAGGCCGGCCGGCGCGAGCTGGTCGACCACTTCCTGGCGACCAAGGCGCATGCTCCGGAGCTGGCCGATCCTGCGCTGCGGGACACCCTGGCCGGGGTCACCCAGGGCTACACCCCGGTCATGATCGAGCACCTGCTGGACGAGGCGCTGGTCAACGCGCTGCGCCGCGGTGCCGGCGCAATGAGCTGGCAGGACCTGGAGCGGGCGCGGATGACCGAGGAGGTCGGGCTGGGCCAGCCGGTGGCCTACACCGAGCACGAGCGGCGGCTGATCGCCACGCATGAGTCCGGGCACGCGACCGCGGCCTGGCTGACCGCGCCGCACCGCCGGCTGGAGATCCTCACCATCGTCAAGCGCCGCAGTGCCCTGGGTCTGCTCGCCCACGGCGACGCCGAGGACGTCTACACCCGGTCTCGGACCGAGATGCTGGCGCTGATCCAGATCGCACTGGCCGGCCAGTGCACCGAGGAGCTCTTCTTCGGGGACGTCTCCACCGGGCCGGGCGGGGACCTGGCGTACGCCACCAGCGTGGCCGCGGAGATGGTCGGGTCGGTCGGGATGGCCGGCACCCTGGTCTCCTACGCCGCGGTGCAGAACTCCGGCTTCAGCGACACGAACATCGTCGGCCGAGTGCTTTCCGATGGGGCCGGTCGCGCGGCGGTGGAGCGCATCCTGCAGGAGCAGAAGGCGGCGGTACGGACGCTGCTGGGAGACAACCGGCACCTGGTCGAGGCCCTGCGGGACGCCTTGCTGGCGCGCGAAGAGCTGATCGGCCGCGAGATTACCGCGGTGTTGGAGGCGGCTCGGTGCTCAGTCTTGATGGCGGGTACGGCGCCAACCGTGATCGACCTGCGAGACGCGGCTGCCCGCGAGTAGGGCTCGCGAGCACGGCTGGCCCGACGGCCGCCGTTACGCTGGCCCGGTGCGCCGCCCGCCGCCTGTCGCCGCTGGAGCCCAGCCGGCGGCGCGACCGCCAGCCGCGCGGGATGACCGGGACGACCATGACCGGGAAGACCATGACCGGGAAGACCATGACCGGGAAGACATCGACTCGGCGCAGCCAGGCGAAATAGCCAGACCCGACCCCCGGTGGGTGCTCCCGGCGACGTACGCCGTGCTCTTCGCGCTCGGCGCGGAGCTCGGCGGCGTCGGATCCTTCCTGGTCCCGTTGCGGGTCGGCGCCGTTGTGCTGCCGCTGTCGATCGTGATCGCGGTGGTCGGCAACGCCGCGGTCGGGGTGTTCGGGGCGCGGGGCACCGGCAGCCGGCTGGGGGCGGCGGTGCCTGGGCTGGGGTGGCTGCTGGTCGTGGGCGTGCTCGCCTCGGCCCGGCCCGAGGGCGACGTCGTGCTCACCGGCGGCCCGGTGGGGCTGGGGTTCACTGTCGGTGGCGCGCTCGCCGCCACTGCCGTGATCGGGTGGCCGCTGCGGCCGGCTTCACCTCCTTCCCCAGGGCGCCGATAGCCGACGTACCGACGCCGACGCCGACGCCCCGGCCCGGACCGGCGCTCGGAGGTGCCCGTGACCGCGCGACCTTCCATCACCCGGGTGGTGCGGTCCAGCGACGTACCGATGACCGACCCGGACGGCGTGGCCACCGGCGCGGTCGTGCTCCGGCTGGCCGGGTCCCGCTATGCGCTGCCGCTGGCCGCGGTCGTCGAGGTTGGACGGGTGCCGCCAATCACTCGGGTGCCCGGGTTGCCCGGTTGGCTGGTCGGGGTCACCAACTGGCGCGGGCGCCTGCTCGCCGTCGTCGACCTCGGGCCGCTGCTCGGCGGCCCGAAGACGGCGGTGGCTGGTACCACGCGGCTCCTGCTGGTCAGTCAAGCCGCCGCCACCCTGGGCGTGTTGGCCGACTCAGTAGACGGCGTGGGCCCGGTCACCGGCGAACCGGAGCCGGCCGTCGGCACCCTGCGCGCCGATGCCGCCATGCTGGTCCACGGTCAGCGCACCGATGCCGACGGACCTATCGGCGTGCTCGACGTCCAGGCCGTGCTGGCACTCCGGCGCCGGTTGCCGGGTAACCGCGAACGGAACTGCTGACCGGAGGCTGGTCGACGCCCTCGGCCGGCGGTTTCAGCCACCCCGCCGATCGGCCGATGGAGGCGCAGAGACGATCGTGGGAGGTGCGCGTGGAGTTCTCGACCCGGGTGGCCCGGTCGGCTGCGGTCGCTACCTGGACGAGCGTCCTGCTCGCCGGCCTCGGCGCGGCGGCACTGCAACGCTGGGACCGCGGCGTGGCCGTCCACGCCAACGCCGTCTACGCCTGGTCGGCCGTTGGCGCCTTGATCGCCCTGGCCGTCACCCTGCTGCCGCAGCGATGGGCCGGTTCCACCGCCGACCGATCCCTGCGGGCGAATCGCGTCGTGCTGCTTGCCGCCGACCTGGTCTACGTCACGGCCGTGGTCACCGTCACCGGCGGCATCCGGGGTCCGTTCTGGGTGCTCTACATCCCGGTGGTGCTGGTTGCCGCGGTCTCGATGCCACGCTGGCAGGGCACCGGCTTCGGGCTGGCGGCTGCCGCCGGCGTGATCGTGGCATCGGTGCTGGCCCACGTGGTCGACTTCGGCACCTCGGGCTCGCTACTGCTGGTCGCACCGGTCTTCCCGGCGGTGGCATGGTTCAACGGCACGCTGGCCGGCGCCCTGTGGGGGCTGCGCAGCGCCGCCCAGGCCGAACGCGACGAACTCGCCCGGCGGGTGGAGCTGCTCTCCTCGGCACTTGGCCGGGCGGCCGCGGGCGACCTGTCGGTCGAGGCCGTCGCCGAACTTCCCGGTGACGATGGTGCACAGCGCCAGGCCACCGGACACGAAGCCCTGGAAACGCTAAGCATCGCCTTCGCCCGTACGCTCGCGGACCTGCGCGACTTGGTCACCCAGATTCGCGGCGGTGGGGAGCAGATCGCGGCCAGCGCCGCGCAGCTGTTGGCTACCGCCCGCGAGCACGCGGCGAGCGCGGGCGAGCAGTCCTCCGCGGTGTCCGAGACGACCAGCACGATCGAGCAGCTGGCCGCGACCGCGGCGGCGATCTCCGAGACCGCCCAGTCGGTCGCCCGGTTCGCCGCCGACACCTTGCAGTACGCCGATGACGGCCGGACCGCGGTCACGGCTAGCGTCGGCTCGATGGAGGCGATCACGGTCCGGGTGGACTCGATCGCTGAGCGGGCCTTGTCGCTGGGTGAGAAGTCCCAAGAGATCGGTCGTATCGTCGAGGTGATCGACGACCTGGCCGAGCAGACCAACCTGCTGGCGCTCAATGCCGCCATCGAGGCCGCCCGCGCCGGCGAGCACGGCCGCGGGTTCGCCGTGGTGGCCACCGAGGTTCGCAAGCTGGCCGAGCGAGCCCGGGAGTCCGCCGGACACATTCAGGTCCTGGTCGGTGAGATCCAGGCCGAGACGAACAAGACGATCATGGCAAGCGAGGAGGGCGCCAAGGAGGCCCGGATGGGGACCAACCTGGCGCACGGGGTGGTGGATGCGTTGGAGCGCATCGCCGGGATGGTGGACGAGACCACGACGGCGGCCCAGGAGATCTCCATCGCCACCTCCCAGCAGCGGTCTGCCTCCGAGCAGGTGGTGGCCGCGATGACCCAGGTGTCCGACGTGGCCCGGCACTACGCCGACGGCTCCCGGCAGGCTGCGGCGGCGGTTGCCGAACTGGACGGCTTGTCCAGCGATCTGCGGGAGTCGATCGCCCGGTTCCGGGTTGCCTGAGCCGGCTCGAGATGACGGACTGGAGCGACGACCCGGAGCTGCTGGCGACCTTCCAAGCGGAGGTGAGTGAGCGGCTGGCCTCGCTGCAGGCCGGGTTGCTACAGCTGGAGGGACACCCGTCACCGCGGCAGCTCATCGGCGGGCTGTTTCGAGACGCCCATACCGTCAAAGGGTCCGCCCGCATGCTCGGCCTGGCCCCGGTCCTGCAGGTTGCCCATGCCGCCGAAGACGTGCTCGCCGGGCTGCGCGACGGTCGACTAGCGGTCACGCCCCAAGTGGTTGAGGTGCTATTGCGCGCGGGCGACTGCGTGGCGGCCAACATGCCGGGCGCCGGGGAGGCCGCTGACGAGCTGACAGTTGACCGGGTGGTGCCGGCACTTGCCGCCGTCCTGTCCGGCCAGCCCGCAGCCGAAGCCCGCGCGGCGGAAGCCCCCGCAGCCAAGCCGCCGCCTGCTGGCCCGCCGCTGCCGGCTGTCCCGGCGCCGCGCGACCATCAGGCCGCGACCCCGCCTGAACCGACCCCGCCTGAACCGACCCCGCCTGAACCGACCTGGGCCGGGCCGACCCGGGCCGCCGCCGACTCCATCCGGGTGACGGCGACAAAGGTCTACGACCTGCTGGACACCGTGGGCGAGGCTGAGCTCGGCGCTCGCCGACTGCAACAGACCACCGACGAGCTGCGGAGGTTCTGCGCCGCGCACGCCCGGGCGACGGTTGCCCTGCGCGGCGCATCGGCTCGGGCTGACCTGACTCTGCCGCCCGCGGTGAAGTCTGCCCTGCTGCACGTGAGCGAGGCGGCTGAGGAGATCACCGCGGTCGCCACCACGCTGCGCGAAGTCGCCGAAACCCACTCCGGGCGGGTGATGGACGTCCGCGACGGCGCCATGGCGCTGGCCATGGTCCCAGTCCGCCGGGTCTTCGCCGCCCTGCCGCGGCTGGTGCGCGACGTGACGGCTCAGTCCGGCAAGCAGGTTGTCCTGGAGCTCGCCGGCGGTGAGGTGGAGCTGGACAAGCACGTCCTGGACGGGTTGGCCGACGCGCTCAAGCACCTGGTCACCAACGCGATCGACCACGGCTGCGAGCCACCGGCGCAGCGGCTGGCTGCCGGCAAGCCGGCCGCCGCGGTCATCCAGGTGATGGCCAGCGCGTCCGGGGGCACGGTCACCATCGAGGTCAGCGACGACGGTCGGGGCATCGACGAGACCGCCGTCCGCACGGCGGCGATCGCCCGCGGCCTGCTGCCGCCGGACTCTGCTGCCACCGGCCCGGCGCTGCTCGGCCTGCTGTTCACCCCGGCCCTGTCGACGGCGGCCACGGTCACCGAGACCTCCGGGCGCGGGGTGGGGCTCGACGTCGTCCGGACCGCGATGGAGCAACTCGGCGGCCGCGCCGATGTCCGTACCGTCCTTGGCGCCGGCTGTCGGTTCACCCTCACGCTTCCGGTCACCCTCGGCGTACTGCGGTGCCTGATCGCCCGGGTCGGTCGCGAGCGGTATGCCGTGCCGGTCGCCGGGATCACCGAGACGGTGAGCCTGCGGGATGCGGCGGTCCACACCCTGGCCGGCTCGCGGGTGCTGGGCTGGCATGGGACCACGGTGCCGCTGGTGGACCTGGCCAGCGTGCTCGACGTACCGACCGCTGGCAAGCCGCGAGTGGCCGTGGTGGTCCGGTACGGCGACCGGCAGCTGGGCTGGGGCGTCGACGCGCTCGAGGGCGAAGGCCAGCTGGTGGTCAAGAACCTCGGCGGCTTCATCGGCCCGGTCCCCGCGGTGCCCGGCGCCACGATCGACGCGGACGGCACAGTGGTCTGCCTGCTGGACCTGCGCGAGCTGGCGGACCGGGCCACCGACAGCACCGGGCACCGGGAGGTCGAGCGCAGCGGCGACCCGGACGACGGCCGCGCCACCGCCACGACGGCAGCCACAAGCCGGCCCCGGGTCTTGGTCGTGGAGGACTCGATCGGCGTCCGGGAGCTCGAGCGGGTGATTTTGGAAGGGGCCGGATATGCCGTCGAGACCGCCGTCGACGGCCTGGACGGGGCCAGCCGGCTGGGTCCGGAGCCGGCCGACCTGGTGCTCTCCGACGTCGAGATGCCCGGCATGGACGGTTTCGCGCTGACGCGCACCATCCGGCGTACCGGTGGCTGGGAGCAGGTGCCGGTCGTGATCATGACATCGCGCGGGGCGGACACCGACCGGCACGCCGGGCTGGAGTCTGGCGCCAACGCCTACCTGCTCAAGAGCGAGTTCGACCAGGCCGAGCTCGTGGGAACCGTCCGTCGCCTGGTCGGTCGTTAGGAGCCCGCATGCCCACTGTGGTAATCGCCGACGACAGCCCCACGCTGCGTCGGATCGTGTCCTCCGTGCTCACCCGCGCCGGGTACGACGTGGTCGTCGCCGAGGACGGCGTCCTCGCCGTGCAGGCCGTCTTCCGGACCCAGCCGGACGCCGTCGTGCTGGACATCCAGATGCCGCGGGTGTCTGGCTACGTCGCCGCCCGGGTGCTCAAGGACGACTGGCAGACGGCGGACATCCCGGTCGTGCTGCTGACCTCGCTGGATGCGGCCAGCGACCGCTATTGGGGCAGCCAAACCGGTGCCGACCGCTACCTGACCAAGGACTTCGCCGCCCCCGAGCTGGCCGCGGCCGTGGCCGAGGTGCTCGCTGTGGCCGCGCAGCGGCGGGCCGGCCGGCCGCCGCTGCGCCCCGACCCGCTCGAGCTCAGCGACGACGACGTACTCGGCCGGGTCTGCGACCTGCTCGACCGCAAGCTGTTCGAGACCTCGGTGGCGGCGGAGGTGACGGCCATTGCGACCACCAGCCATGGCTTCGAGTCCACCGTGGCAGCGTTGCTCGGCCTGCTGGCGCGATTCGTCGACTTCGACCTCGCCGCCGTGTTGCTCAGCGCGGAGCGGGCGGCGTACGTGACTGTCGCCCGGCCGTGCGCGCAGGCGCACTACGCCGACTTCCTCGCCGCCACCGCCGACGGTCTGACCGCCGCGACCGGCACCGACTGCGTCAGCGTGGGCCTCGACGTCCGGGTCGCCGACCTCGAGGGGCTGCTGGTCGCCGACGCCGACGACCTGCCGGCCGGCGCTGCCGCCGGCCGGATGGCGACGTTCCTGTCGATGCCGCTGCGCGGGTACGGCGGTCAGGTGGTCGGCGTACTCGCGCTGTCCTCGGCGGAGCGCAACGCCTTCGGGGAAAGCGCGCTGAGCACCCTGCGGCTGATCGAAGGTCCGGCGGCCATCGTGATCGACCATGCCCGGCTGGCGCAGGCGCACGCGACCTGATCGGGCGGGGCCGCCCGCGCCGGTAATGTGACCTGCATGCGGCCCGGCAGGCAGTCCGACCTCCGGGCTGGCCTGCTCAACCCGAAGGCCTACAAGAAGGCCGTCGGTCGGTTCGCCACCGGCGTCACGGTCGTGACCACCCACCTGGACGACGACCATTTCGCCATCACGATCAGCTCGTTCACCTCGGTCTCGCTCGACCCGGTGCAGGTGTTGGTCTGCGTCGAGAAGACCACCCGCTTCCACCCCGCTGTGCTGGCCGCCGGCCAGTGGGCGGTCTCCGTGCTCGCCGTCGGCCAGGAGGACGTCTCCCGCTGGTTCGCCACCCGGGGCCGCTCCGCCGACCCGGACCAGTTCGCCGGCTTCGCCCACCACGCCGGCGCGCTGACCGGGGCGGTGCTCTTCGACGAGGCCTTGACCCAGCTGGAGTGCCGGACGGTCGCGGCGTACGACGGGGGCGACCACGCGATCATCCTGGGCGAGGTCATCGGCGTGGACACCAGCGTCGACGCGGGCGCCGAGAGCCGGGAGCCGCTGGTGTACTTCGAGGGCGGGTACCGTCGTCTGGGCGGTCCGTCGACGCCCCGGCCGGAGTTCTGAGCCGGCGGCCGGCTGGAGTCAGACCGCGATCTGCACCCGGGCGATCTCGCTGCACAGCGGACCCAACAGCTCGCGGCGGATCCGGTTGTGCTCGTCGTCTTGGTCGTAGCGGCGGTACGAGTCGGCGTCGGCGAGATCCACAGTGATCGCGTAGTCCCAGTTCCCGGTGGCGCGGAGCCCGGCGTCCCGGCCGACGCGCAGCTCGAGCAGCCCGTCGACGGCCACCCCGGACAGGGCGGCGAGCGCCTGGTCGAGCAGCGCTGGGGAGGCGTCGGGGCGCAGCCGCCCGAGGACGACGTTGCGGATCACTGGTCGCTCCTGACTGCGGCGGGACGCAAGACCGGCTGGACCCCGGTCGGCACCGCGACCAGACCGCGACGCTACCGGGCGGCCGGGGCGGCCAGCGACCAGACCGCGACGCTACCGGGCGGCCGGGGCGGCCAGCGACCAGGTCTGGCCCTCGCGGGTGTCGGTGACCGCGACGCCGACGGCGGCCAGGGCGTCGCGCAGCCGGTCCGACTCGGCCCACTCCTTCGCCGACCGGGCGGCGGCTCGGGCGTCGAGCAGCCCCGCCGCACCGGCCGGCAGTACCACCGCCGGCCGCTGGCGGCCGACGTCGCGGGCGACGTCCAGCCCGAACAGCGCGTCCAGGTGGGCAAACGTCTCGAACTTCGCCCCTGGCGGCACCGCCTGGTCGCGCTCGAGCTCGCGCAGCGCCACCAGTGCGGTCGGGGTGTCCAGGTCGTCGTCGAAGGCGGCGACCACGCGCTCGACGTACGCCATCGCCATTGGCGCGGACGGCGACTCGGCCCACTCGGCGACCTTGGTCCGCCAGCGGGTCAGCGTGCGGTCGGCGGCGGTCAGCGCGTCCGCGGTCAGGTTGAGCTGCTGGCGGTAGCGGCCGGACAGGAAGAACAGCCGCAGGGCCAGCGGGTCGTGGCCGGCCGCCACCAGGTCGGAGACCAGCACCACGTTGCCGGTCGACTTCGCCATCTTGCGGCCTTCGTTGAGCAGGTGCTCGCCGTGCACCCAGTACCGCACGACCTCGTGCCCGACCGCGGCGTTGGACTGCGCCCGCTCGTCCTCGTGGTGCGGAAACCGCAGGTCGATGCCGCCGGTGTGGATGTCGAAGACCTCGCCGAGAAACCGCAGCGACATTGCCGAGCACTCGACGTGCCAGCCGGGGAAGCCCGGTCCCCAGGGGGAGTCCCAGACCATCGCCGTCGCCGGGCCGGCGCCCTTCCACAGCGCCCAGTCGGCGTGGAAGCGCTTGTACCGGTTGGCGTCAAGGCCCTCGCCGGCATGACCGGACCCGGCCCGCAGCTGGTCGAGCCGGTTGCCGGACAACGCGCCGTACGACGGAAACGAGCGCGCGTCGAAGAACACCGAGCCGTCCGGGGCGGGGTAGGCGTGGCCCAGTGCCACCAACCGCTCGATCAGCGCCAGCATCAGCTCGATACATTCCGACGCCCGGGGATAGGCCTGCGCGGGGCGCACGTTCAGCGCCGCCAGGTCGCGGTGGAAGGCGTCCTCATAGAAGTGGGCCAGGTCGAAGGCGGAGCGGCCCTCCCGCCGGGCCGCCGCCGCCATCTTGTCCTCGCCGGCGTCGGCCACCTCGTCCTGGAGGTGACCGACGTCGGTGATGTTCTGCACCAGCCGCATCCGCAGGCCGTGCCGCTCGGCCACCCGGTAGATCAGGTCGGAGAGCAGGTAGGTGCGCACGTTGCCGACGTGGCCGAACCGGTAGACGGTCGGGCCGCAGGCGTAGACGGTGAGCACGCCTGGAGTCGCCGGGACGATGTCGGCCAGCTGCCGGGTCCGGGTGTCGGTGAGTCGCAGCACGGGGGAAACCCTATGTCGGCGTCGGCGGCGAGGACCTCGGTGTGCGGGCACCCCAGGTGACGCCGGCGGGCGCCGGTGCGCATACTGTGCGACCGCAGTACCCCCAGGGGCGGTACCAGCCCTGCTGTGCAGACCGAGAGGACCACGTGTCGTGACATACGTCATCGCCGAGCCATGCGTCGACGTGAAGGACAAGGCCTGCATCGATGAATGCCCGGTCGACTGCATCTATGAGGGCGAGCGGATGCTCTACATCCAGCCCGACGAGTGCGTGGACTGCGGCGCCTGTGAGCCGGTCTGTCCGGTCGAGGCGATCTTCTACGAGGACGACGTCCCGTCGCAGTGGACCGACTACACCCCGGCCAACGTCGAGTTCTTCGGCGACGTCACCGGCCTGGGTTCGCCGGGCGGCGCATCCAAGGTCGGGTTGGTGGCCAAGGACCACCCCCTGGTGACCGCCTTGCCGCCGCAGGGTGAAGACGCCTGAGGTTACGGCGCCCCAGTCGTTGGCGGCTCCTCCGTCGCCGGCTCAGCTGGCTGCCGGCCGGCTCCCGGACTTCCCCTGGGACCGGCTGGCGCCGTCCGCCGAGCTAGCCCGCCGGCACCCGGGCGGGCTGGTCGACCTGTCGGTCGGTACGCCGGTCGACCCGACGCCGGCGGTGGTGCGCGCCGCGCTGCGCGCCGCGGCGGATGCCCCCGGCTACCCGCTGACCGCCGGCACCGCGGCGCTACGGGCGGCCGCCGCCGACTACCTGCGCCGTCGGCTCGGCGTTGCGGTGGACCCAGCGGCGGTGCTGCCCACGGTCGGGTCCAAGGAGCTGGTTGCGCTGCTGCCCGGCCTGCTCGGCCTGAGCGCCGGTGACCGGGTGCTGCTGCCGGAGCTGGCCTACCCGACGTACGACGTGGGGGCGCGGTTGGCCGGGGCGGAACCGGTCGCGGTGGCCGACGTGGCCCGGGCCGACCCGGCCGGCGTCCGGCTGGTCTGGCTGAACTCGCCGTCGAACCCGACCGGCGCCGTCACCGGGGCCGAGGAGCTGCGGGCTGTCGTGGCGTGGGCGCGGGCGCACGGGGTGCTCGTGGTCAGCGACGAGTGCTATGCCGAGTTCGGCTGGGAGGCCGCGCCGGTCTCGGTGCTGCACCCTGGTGTCTGCGACGGGTCGAGCGTCGGCCTGCTGGCTGTGCACTCGCTGTCCAAGCGCTCGAACATGGCGGGCTACCGGGCCGGGTTCGTCGCTGGCGACCCGGCAGTCGTCGCGGCGCTGTTGGAGGTTCGCCGGCACGCCGGGCTGATGGTGCCCGGGCCGGTGCAGGCCGCGATGGTCGCGGCGCTGTCTGACGACGCCCACGTCGAGCAGCAGCGGGCTCGGTACGCCGGCCGCCGGGCGCTGCTACGGCCGGCGCTGGCGGCCGCCGGCTGGCAGGTCGAGCCCAGCGAGGGCGGGCTCTACCTGTGGGTCAGCTCCCCGGCGTACGACTGCTGGGGCTCGGTGCAGCGCCTCGCCGAGCTCGGCATCCTGGTCGCGCCGGGGGAGTTCTACGGCCCGGCCGGCGGCCGGCACGTCCGGGTGGCGCTGACCGCCACCGACGAGCGGGTGGCCGCCGCCGCCGACCGGCTGACCGGCGGCCAGGCCGGCT
>JADGOU010000028.1 GCA_017882835.1 Frankiaceae bacterium
CCCGGCGGTCAGCCGGGGCACCCGGGGGCGACGCTGGGCCAGGTGGCGACGCCGGCCGAGCGGGTCCGCCACCGGCCGGAGGTGTGCGCCGGCTGCGGTGCCGCGCTGGCCGAGGCATCGGTGGTCTCCACCGAGCACCGCCAGGTCTTCGACCTGCCCGAGATCGCCCTGCGGGTGGTCGAGCACGCCCTGGAGCACCGCCGCTGCGGCTGTGGGCGGGTGACGATGGCCGACCCGCCGGCCGGGGTCACCGCCCCGGCCCAGTACGGCCCGGGGGTGCGGGCCCTGGCCACCTACCTGCTCGCCGGCCAGCACCTGCCACTCGCCCGCACCGGTGAGCTGCTCGCCGAGCTCATCGGCGCCCCGGTCAGCCAGGGTTCGCTGGCCGGCTGGTACGCCGATGCCGCCGCCGCGCTGGAGCCCGTGCTCGACGTCGTCACCACCGGGCTGGCCGGTGCCGAGGTGATCGGCGCGGACGAGACCGGCATCCGCATCGACGGCGGGCTGGGGTGGGTGCACGCCGCCCGCACCGACGCCCTCACCCTCTACACCGTGTCGGCCCAGCGGGGAATCGAGGCGATGACCGAAGGCGGTGTGCTGCCCGCGCTGAGCCGCGACGCCGTGCTCGTACACGACTTCTGGGCGCCGTACTGGCACTTCGACGTCACCCACGCGGTCTGCGGGGCGCACCTGGGCCGGGAGCTGGTCGCCGCCGCCGAGGTCGAGGGCCAGGCCGACTGGGCCAGCGGGCTGGACCGGCTGCTCATCGAGATCAACCGGACGGTGGCCAGCGCCCGCGACACCGGCGCCGACGAGCTGGCCGCCGAGCTGCTGGCCACCTACCGGCGCCGCTACGGCAAGTACATTGACGCCGGCTGGGCGGCCAACCCCGAGCACGGTCCCGGCCAGCGGGGCAAGCGCCGACGACCCAAGCACGTCAACCTGCTCGACCGGCTCGACGGCCATCGCGACGAGGTGCTGCGCTACGCCGCGGACCTGCGGGTCCCATTCACCAACAACGGCTCCGAGCGCGACATCCGCCCGCTGAAGATCCGGCTCAAGGTCGCCGGCTGCTTGCGCACCATGGCCGGCGCCCAAGCCTTCTGTCGACTGCGCTCCTACCTGTCGTCGGCGCGCAAGCAGGGCCAGTCCGCGTTCGGCGTCCTGCGCATGCTGCACGCCGGCAACCCGTGGATGCCCGTTACCGCCTGAGAACCAGGTGAGCAGTTACCAGCCAAGAAGGCGAGTTGTTCGTGGACAGCCCATCAGCGAAGCTCGGGCTGTAGAGCCAATGGCCACGGAACTGGCGCCCGTTATGAGGAGCCGACAGTGGTAGGGCTCCGGTCTCTGCCGCCAGCGCCGGGTTCGTCGGAAACCCCCGGCCGCAGCCGCCGGCGACTTGCCGCACCGCTGGTGGTGTTGCTGTTCGTCATCTCTGCCGCCGGGGCGGCGCTGCTGTACGCCCGGCATCGTGGCGCCTCGACCATCGGGCTGCCGCTGCAGGCGGTCGCCAGGGTGGCGTTGCCGGCACCGTCGAGCCGGTTCGACTACGCCGAGCTTGACTCCGCCGCCCACCGGCTGTTCCTTGCCCAGCTCGGCGCCAGCCGGCTCCTAGTGATCGACACCGACACCCGGAGAGTGGGCAGCGTCACCGGTGCGCTCGCTGACGTGCACGGGGTCATCGTTGTCCCCGCCGTGCGCCGGGTGTTCGTCACGGCGACCGGCAGCAACCAGCTCGTCGCCCTGGACGAGGTGACCGGTGCCGAGGAGTTCCGGGCGCCGACCGGGGACTACCCCGACGGGCTGGTGTACGTCCCCAGCACCGGGCAGGTGTGGATCAGCAACGAGACCGGGAGGAGCGAGACCGTCGTCGATGCGACCACCGGCGCCTCGGTTGGCACGGTTCCCCTGGGCGGTGAGGCCGGGAACGTCCGCTACGACGCCAGGAGCGACCGGGTCCTCGTCGACGTGCAGACCGCCAACGTCGTCGCCGTGATCGACCCGCGCTCACGCCGCATCCTGAGCCGGGCCTCGGTCCCCGGCTGCGACCACGCCCATGGGCTGGTCCTCGACCCGGCTGGAACCCGGGCGTTCGTCGCCTGCGACGGCAATGCTCGGCTCGTCGTGCTGTCACTGCCCGACCTGCGGCCCCTCGGCCACTTCCCGGTCGGCGACGCCCCTGACGTGCTCGCCCTCGACGCAACCCGTCGTCTGCTCTACGTCTCCGCCGAGTCCGGCGTCGTCACCACCCTTGACATCCACACTGCACCGGGGCGGGTCACTGGACGGGCCCGCCTGGGCGACAACGCTCACGTCGTTGCTGTCAATCCGACCACGGGGGAGGCGTTCTTTCCTCTCCTCAGCAACGAGGGGCCGCCCACGCTGCTTGTTACCCAGCCCCGCTGAACCCGCTGGGGGCCCGTGACCGCCGCCACCTCGCCGGCGCAACCTCAGCGAGGGAGACCTGTAGCCGGGCCGTGTCAGCGCAGGTTGGCTCGATGACCTCCAACCCCGTGTTCGAGTTGCTCACCTTCCTCGGCATCGGCCGCACCCACTCCCGCCCGCGCACGTGTCCCATGACAACCCCTACTCCGAGGCGCAGTTCAAGACCCTGAAGCACTGCCCGGCCTTCCCCGAGCGGTTCGGGTTGTTGGCCGCCGCCCGCGGCTTCGCCGAGGCGTTCTTTGCCCACTACAACCACGAGCACCGTCACTCCGGGATCGGCTACCACACCCCCGCCTCCGTGCACGACGGCACCGCCGCCGGCGTCCGCGCCCAGCGCGGCGCCGTCCTCGACGCCGCCTACGCGACCAACCCGGCCCGCTTCGGCCACCGCCGACCCACACCACCCAAGCTGCCGAGCGTCGCCTGGATCAACCCACCTACCCCCGAGTCGGCACAGAACATGTGACGAACTGGTGTCCCGAACGGCTTGACAGCTTCCGCGGCCGCGGGATAGATCGATCCCCCTCAAGTTCGAAGAGCCCGAAAGGGGACGCCAGTGCCGATCACGACGCAGTCCACGACGTTCACGAAGGACGTGCTGGGCCGCTACTTGTGCAACACACTCGGCGAGGCTCAGGCCAGTGGCCCGTTCAACGTCATTGTGCTCGGGGGCGGGGCCTTTGGCCCGGCCCTCGCCGTGCACCTGTTCAACATCGACGCCGCGAAACGGCACCGCATCCTGGTGCTCGACGGCGGCAAGTTCGTGCTGCCCGAGCACATCCAGAACCTGCCGCCGATGCTCGCCGGCACGGGGGGCATCGGGGTTCCGCCCAGCACCACGATTGAGAAGCTGCGGCAGGCCGGTCAGGACCAGCTGCCCCGGGACGAGGTCTGGGGACTGCCCTGGTTCACCAACGATCCCAACGGCTTTCCCGGCCTGGCGTACTGCATCGGCGGCCGGTCGGTGTTCTTCGGCGGCTGGTGTCCGCGCCCCATCGCCACCGAGCTGAGCCAGTGGCCGGCCGCGGTGGTGGCCGATCTCACCGCCACCCAGTGGCCGGCAACCCAGCAGCTGATCGGCGCCGACACGAACAACGATTTCGTGTTCGGCCCGCTGCACCAGGCGATGAAGAACCGCCTGCTGGCCGGGTTGAACCAGGTTCCCGATGCGCTACCGGCTGGCGCCGCCGACATCGAGGCTCCGCTGGCGGTGCAGTCGGCTCCGGCTCGCCCCGGCTACTTCCCGCCCAACAAGTTCAGCTCCCTTCCCGGGTTGATGCGGGCGGCTCGCCTCGCCGCGCAAGAGTCCGGCGGAAGCGATGCCAACAAGCGGTTCATGGTCGCGCCCGACTGCCACGTCTCTCGCCTGACCCTCGCTGGGAACCGCGTCTCGGTGGTCCAGACCAACCAGGGGGACATCCAGGTGCCCGCCAATGGGGTCGTCGTGATCGCACTCGGCACGATCGAATCGACCCGGCTCGCCCTGAACTCCTTCCCCAACACCCAGGGGCTGATTGGCAAGAACCTGATGGCCCACCTGCGGACCAACCTGACGATCCGCCTTCCGCGTGCAGGCTTCCCGGGAGTCCCCCCGGACGCGCAGACTTCGGCGCTGTTCGTGAAGGGACGGCACACGCAGGGACAGCCTGCCGACGCAGGCCATTTCCACGTTCAGATCACCGCCTCAGGCGTGGCTGGCGCGCAGGCCGACAACTCCGAGATCGAGCTGTTTCAAAAGATCCCGGACATTGACTTCCTCCAAGCCCACGCCATGGCCAATGACAACTTCGTCATCGTCACGCTGCGCGGTATCGGCGAGCTGGCCGGTGACAAGCAGTCGGTGGCGGTGCGTGGCATCACGCCCCACCCCGAGCTGGACTTCGGTGCGCCGCGGGCGTTCGTGCAAATCGGGACGACGCCGACCGAGGACGCGCTGTGGAATGCCATGGACCAGGCGGTCCTTCAGCTCGCGCAGGTCTTCGCCGGTGGCGGTCAGGTGGAGTATGAGGTGCCGCCGAACAGCCAGCAGTTCCAGGCGAACCCCCCAGCGTCGCTGCAGGCGATGCGAGACGCCCTGGGGAGCACGCATCACGAGAGCGGGACGCTGTGGATGAAGACCGACCCCGCCAACTCAGTCACCGACAGCTTCGGCGCCTTCCGAGAGGTTCCGAACGCGTACGTTGCGGGGCCGGCCCTGTTCCCGCAGATGGGATCACCAAATCCGATGCTGACCGGAATAGCACTCGCGCGCCGCACTGCGGAACGCATTAACGTGCTGTGATGGGAGTGGTCGCGCACGTCCAGTCGGGCAACGCTGACTCGCCACCACCGCGCCGCTAGGCGTCCCACGTTTCTGCGCTTCTCCTTCTGCCCATGCCTGTCGAGCCACTGCCGCACAGGATGTGATCCGGGCAGAAGGAACATTGGAACAGCCGTTGGCGCTAGCCTCGATCTTTCACGCGACCGTGGATCTTCCGGTTGTCGATCGCGGACACGAACCACAATGATCAGGAGAGTTCAGCCGAGATCAACACGCCACGCCGAGGGGACCACCCGCAACGGGCAGACGCCAGCCCGTCAGCGCTCGCCGGTGACCTGAATGTCTACTCCCTAAACTCAGGGGTGAGCTTCCTGCGTCGCTCCTGCATTAGCCTCGATCCTCCATTCCGGTTCAGACCCTAATGGGTCCGGTGTCCGGAACCTATAGGGCGCCCCAACCTGACCGGTGGGGTGCTGTATGCCGTGAGGAACTTGTTGCGGAAAGCGTCCATGGGCCAGAGCGGGGCCGAGGGGCTGGGCATTAGGCCGTCCTGCCACTTCCAGGAGGCGATCTGGCTGAATACCGACGGGTCGTGGGCGATGATCGAGATCGGCACGTCGTGGTTCGCGCCGACACCGCTGACCGTGGTGGCGGGCTGATGGTCGCCGAGCATCACGATCACGAGGTTGGGGTCGTTGAGCTCGGTGACCCACGAGGTGAGGGCCTGCAACGAGTATTGGATGGACTGCCCGTAGAACTGTTGGACGGTGTGGCTGCTACGCCAGACGTCGGTCGCGGACTCACTCTCGGCCGGCTGCTGATCGAAGATCGAGCCGTCGCCAACTTGGTTCCAGGGCACCATGCTCGGCAGCGGGGCCCACGGAGTGTGCGATGACACGAGGTCGATCTCGGCCATCACGGGCTGGTGGCCGGGCTGGAGTTCGTTGTGTCGGAAGGCGGCCAGGGTGTACTGGTCGGGCATCGAGGCGTAGCTGAAGGTCGGGCCGTGGTAGCCGACGTCGCGGCGGTCGTAGAGCTTGTCGTAGTGGTAGAAGGACGTGCCCGGGCCCCAGGCCACGTCGTCGGAGGGGATGTCGCTGACCGTGCGCCAGCCCGCCTCGTCGAAGGCGTCGCTGAGGGTGAATCGGTTGCTGGCGACGAGCTGGTTGTAACGCTGCTGGTTGTCGACCCAGAGTCCGGACTGCAGGGTGGAGTGGGCCAACCAGCTGATACCGCCGAACGTCGACGAGGTGAGCCAGGCGCTTTGCGTGGACCACCCGGCCTGGGTCAACGTAGCGGTGCTGTTGTGCAGGACGGTGTCGACGCCGGGCGAGAAGCTGGTGCCCTGAACGGCGACCTGACCGTCGCTTTCGACGAACACGACGAGGACGTCTTTGCCGCGCAACCCGGTGAGAACGTCCGAGGCGGGGACGTGGGCTTGGGGGTCGGCGGCGTGGATCGTGGTCTCGAAACGTTGCTGGTCACGGACCGTGGTTTGGGCGTCGCGGATTTGCGCGGCGGCGATCCCGGCGGCGCTGGTCGAGGCGACCGGGGCTCCCGGGACGAGTTGTAGTGACAGCGCCAGGCTGACCGCCCAGACAACGAGCAGGGCGGCGAGTCCGCGAGCCGAACCGCGGCGATGCCGGGCGGCGACGACGCTGAGGTGGATCGTCGATGCGGCGACCATGCCGACGAGCACGATGAGGGCGAGTCCGACCACGACGAGGGCGACGTCGGTGGCCGCGGCACCGATCGAATCGCGCGCCACGCCGATGGCCGGGCTGAGGTTGCCCCAGTCGAGCACCGGGTCGAACGGGCGGCCCAGCTCCTCGTAGAAGCCCAGGTCGAGGATCTCGACGACGGTGATCAGCCCGAACACCACTCCGGCGACGCTGGCGAGGATTCTCCCGGGCCGGCGCGGCAGCACCAGTACGACGGCGACCAAGACGAGCGCCTCAATCGGGACCCGGACGAACGCGCCCGGCCGCAGGCGCTCGATCTGATCGGGAGCGACGAGGACGCCCCAGACGATGACCGCCGAGAGCACTACGGTCGTCCGGCGCAGCACCATGTGGCTGCGCGCCCCGGCTCCGGTGCGGTACAAGCAGACGACGTCACGGCCGAACGACTCGGCCAGCAGCACCAGCGCCACGCCGACAGCGATCATCCCGACGAGCCTGTCGAGCACTCCGGACACGGCGACGGTGAGCACGATGGCCTGCACCGCGGCCACGACCTTGCGCCAGTACCGAGGCGGCAGCGGTGCGGCCAGCCACGCGACGAGGAACCCGGCCAACAGAAACACGTAACGGGCGGCGCCGATGATCAGTACCCAACTGCCGTAGTGCTCGGACACGGCGATGCTGAGCAAGAGGATGAGGAAGGCGTCAACTTCGCCGTCGAAGCGCGCGCCCAGCGGGGTGGCGGTGCCGGTCCGTCGCGCCACCTGACCGTCCACGGCGTCGAGGACCATCGCGACGGTGGCCAGCGTGACCAGCGCGCTCATCGAGATCGACCGGTCGAACGAGTCGGCGACCAGCCCCGCAACACCGGCGATCAGCAGCGCGCGGGACAGGGTGACCCAGTCCGCCGGGAAGATCCTCGGCTCCGCGCTGCGCGTACGACTTATGGCCAGCAGCGCGGTTGCCGCCCAGCCAACCAGCAGTCCGACGACCCAGCCGGCGACACCGAGACCCGCCGTCGCGGCCAGTCCGCCGAGCAGGGCGAGCGTGGTCAGCGTTCCCAGAATCGCCTCGAGTCGAACTGTTCGCATCGCGCCTCCGTAATCGACCCACGCTGTCCTCGATGGGAACTACGGGCCTGCGCGCACTGTGGTTCACCGTGCGTTCGCACCACAGCCGGCGCATCGCAGCCACCAGTGAACCTGGCGGGCGGCCGGTGCGTATATGCAGTGTGGAGCCTGCCAGCGCTGAGCCCGTCAGGATCCACCCGGTCCTCCATCGCTTCGGCCCGCCGGTGCTGCGTCTGTCCGGCGGTGTGATCGTGCTGCTGCTACTCGGGCGGCAGGTCGGCGCCGGCCCGTTTCAACACGGCCTGCGCGCGGTCAGCTGGCCCGCGATCGTCACCGCCGTGGCGCTCACGGCCATGACCACGGTGTGCTCGGCATGGCGGTGGCGCATCGTCGCGCAGGCCCTCGGTGTCGGACTCGATCTGCCGGCCGCGGTCGGTGCTTACTACCGTTCCCAGTTCCTCAACTCGGTGCTCCCCGGTGGGGTACTCGGCGACGTGCACCGGGCGGTGGCGCACGGCCGGCACGCGGGTGACCTCGGGCGGGGAGTGCGCGCGGTGGCCTGGGAACGATTGTGCGGCCAGGTGGTCCAGGCCGTGGTGACCGTCATCGTGCTGCTGACCTTGCCTTCACCGGTTCGCCCGGCCCTGCCGTACCTGTTGGCCGGTGTCGCGGTCACGGCCGTCTGTGCCGTCCTCGCCGTGCGGGTCGCCGCTCGCCGCGGCCGGTCGCGCTCAACGCTCGCGGCCCGGGCGGTCGTCGACGACGTGCGCCGTGGGCTGCTGGCTCGACAGGTCTGGCCGCAGCTCACCCTGGCCTCGGTGCTGGTCGTTGCCGGGCACACGACCACCTTCGTCATCGCCGCCCGCGTCGCCGGATCCACCGCACCGCTGGGTGAACTGGTCGCGTTGCTGATGCTGGTTCAGACTGCGATGGTGATCCCATTGAGCGTCGGCGGGTGGGGCCCGCGCGAGGGAGCCGCGGCTTGGGCGTTCGCCGCCGCCGGGTTCGGCGCCGCCGCCGGTGTCACCGTCACCACCCTTTACGCAGTCATCGCCCTCGTGGCGGTCGCCCCTGGCGCGCTCCTTCTGCTGCATGACGTCGTTCGACGAGCTCGCGGGCGTCGTAGCACGATCGCAGATGAACCACCTCGTCGCGACGTGGCCGCTTCGGCAGCGAAGGAATTGGAGGCGATCCGTGGCTGACCACCCCTACACGCTGCTCAGCTGTGGTGTCTCGCTCGACGGCTACCTGGACTGCCCGACGACCAGGCGCCTGGCGCTGTCGAACGAGGCGGACCTCGAGCGGGTCGATGCGGTGCGGGCCAGCAGCGACGCGATCCTGGTCGGCGCAGCCACCGTCCGCAACGATAATCCACGGCTGCTCGTGCGCTCGCCCAGCAGCCGGGAGGATCGGGTCGCCCGAGGCTTGGCCCCGTCGCCGGCGAAGGTAACCGTCACCGCGACGGGACGGCTCGACCCGGACGGGCAGTTCTTCACTGCCGGTCAGGCCGACAAACTCGTGTACTGCCCGCGCGTCATTGCCGACACGGTGCGAGCCCGGTTCGAGCGGCTGGCCACCGTGGTCGATCTCGGCGCGCCACTGACGATGCGCGATGTGAGCGAGGACCTCTCCGCCCGCGGCGTGAATCGGCTCATGGTCGAGGGCGGCGGGACCCTGCACACCCAGTTCCTCACCGCCGATCTCGCCGATGAGCTGCAGCTCGTGATCGCCCCGGTATTCATCGGTGACTCCCGCGCGCGCCGTTTTGCGCTCGACGGGCAATACCCCTGGAATCCGGTGCGACGGGCCGCGTTGACCGACGTGCAGCGCATCGGCGACGTCGTGCTGTTGCGGTACGCACTCTCGGCCCGTTACGAAGCCGAGCGGCTCGACCCATGATCGGGTCGGTCCCGGCGGCGGCAATCCGTCGCCGAATCAGCATTCCGCTGCACTTCGCCGACGGCTACTCGACCATGGCCACGGCGGTCAGCTTCACCGGCCTGGCCGACGCCCAGCAGCACCTCGCCCTCGAACTGGGCCGGCCCGCAGCGGTCGGAGTACCGCTGGTGCGCCTGCACAGTGAGTGCCTCACCGGCGACGTGTTCGGCAGCCAACGTTGCGACTGCGGCCCGCAGCTGCGCGAGGCTGTGGAACGGATCGCCGAGCAGGGCGGGTATGTGTTGTACCTGCGTCAGGAAGGGCGCGGCATCGGCCTGTATGACAAGCTCGACGCCTACGCCTTGCAGGATGGCGGACTGGATACCTACGACGCGAACCTCGCGCTCGGTCACCGAGCCGACGAGCGCGACTACGGCGGCGCCGCGCAGATGCTCCCCGCTCTCGGCGTTACCCGCATCAGGCTGCTGAGCAACAATCCGGACAAGGGTGCCCAGCTGGCCGCCCTCGGCATCACGATCGCCGAGCAGATTCCTACCGGGCTGCACCTCACCGAGGCCAATGCCGACTACCTCTCCGCGAAGGCCCGTCGGGGTGGGCACGATCCGCTCTCCCGGGCTCTGGAGCGGGCCGCTGCGCACCGGCGGGCTGACTCGCTCGCCTGCGTGCCTGGCCTCGGGGTCGCGGGCCCATGACCGCCGTGCAGGCCAACGCCGCAGCTCCGGCGCGCACGAAGATTCCTCGTCCGGGCCGCATCGTGGGCCTGGACGGGATCCGCGGTTTGGCCGCCCTGTACGTGGTGCTGAACCACATCTTCGAGCGCGCCTGGCCGGGCTACCCCGCCGATCACGCGCTGTGGTGGGCCGGCGAGTTGATCTACGGACGGTTCGCGGTGGTCATTTTCATTGCGCTGTCCGGCTTCTCCCTCGGCCTCGGGCCGGCACGCTCGGGTTGGCGATTCGACTCGATCGCCACGTTCGCGCACCGGCGGGCGTGGCGCATCCTGCCGCCGTACTGGGCCGCGTTGGCGTTCAGTTTGGTGATGACGTGGTGCGTGCTCGCGCAGCCGGGTTGGGCGGTGCCGAATGGGAAGTCCGTGGTCGTCTACGGCTTGCTCGTGCAAGACGCCGTCTCCGTCGGCAGCCCGAACCGCGCGTTCTGGTCGATCGCCGTCGAAGCCCAGCTCTACATCCTGTTGCCGCTGTTGCTGCTGATCGTCCGGCGGGTGAGCGCCCTCGCGATGGTTGCGCTGGCGGCTGCCATCGTTGTCACGATCGGCCTGTTAGGGCCGCACGTCGCGCTGTTGAACGACACGCTGGTCAAGTTCACCCCCGACCTCGCGGTGCTCTTCGCCGTCGGCGTGTTGGCCGCCGGCGTTGTCACTGCGGGCGAACGCACCCGTTCCCGTCCGTGGTCGAGCTACGCACTGGCGGCCACGACTGCGGTCATCGTGCTCATCTGGGTCAAGGGTTCGACGTGGACGAACATCAACTTGTTCTGGGTCGATCTGGCCTGGGCCCCGGCGATCGGCTGCTTGCTCGCGGCCATCGCCACCTCGCGGCCCCGGCCGCTCGTACGTTTCCTGGACACGCGCCCGCTGCGCAGCCTCGGGTCGTTCTCGTACAGCCTCTATCTCACCCACATGCCGATCGTGATCGCCGTGTCGTACGGGCTGGTGCTCGGCCGGATTTCTTCCGGGACACCGACTTTCCTCGTGCTGTCTGCGATCCTGCTGCCGATGACGGTGGGCTTCGCGCGACTGTTCGCGGGCGCGTTCGAACTGCCGTTCCAGCGGTACCGGGGGTGGACCCCGTTGCGGCAGGCGGTGATGGCCCGGCTGCGCCGGCTCGTGCGGCCCGAGCCGGCCGCCGCCGCCATTGGCTAGCGGCTAGCTTCAAAGCTCAGGCCGGCGAGCGCCCGACGAGATCGAGTTGGTGCGCGATATAGACAAGCTCGCCGGAGGCCAGCTGGCGTTCTCGCTCGGCCACCCATTCTGCCAGCTCGACGGGCTCCACGCGATCCTCCAGGGCGTCCGCAACCGTCCGCAGAATGCTGCCGAGGAAGTAGGCCTCGTCGTGTGGATACTCGCCGTCCGGCGCTGAGTGGACGACCCAGTCGGACGAACCGGCGGACAGCGGCGGTGCGCCTGCGGCCCGCAGCTGGTGAAACAAATGGCGACCCGTTCGGCTGTCCCCGGCGGGCCGGCCGTAGCGAACACGCTCATCCATGTCCCGGTGATATGCCTGCATGATCTGGCCGTCGCGGGGGTGTTCGGGCTCGAAGATGCTTTCGCCGTCGTAGTTGCTCGTGAACCAGTAGACGCCGCCCGGCACCAACAACCGCAGTAGTCCGGGCAGGACGGCGGGCACGTCCATCAGATCCAGCACTGCGTTGGCGATCAGCACGTCGGCCGGCTGACCGTGCCCGGCGTCGAGGAAGCTGCCGAGCTCGGCGTGCTCAAAACGCACCCGCAGATCGCCCACTCGCAGGCCGTCCGGCAACGGCTCACAGCACAGGCCGCGAGTGGCGGTCCAGTCGCTCAGCCACTGGCGAGAATTGTTCAGTAGCTGGAGATCGACGTCCAGCAGTGTGTATTCGCCGGCGTCGATGACTCCCCAGTCCAGCAGGCGGGCCACCATCGTCCCCAGCCCGGCGCCTACCTCCAGCACCCGCGGTGCCTCCGCCGGTATCAGTCGACTCAGCTCGGACAGCACCTGCCGGTTGAGGGCTCGATCGTCCATGCTGGTCTTCGCGGCCAGGTACCGGGTGTAGTCGAAGCTCATTGGTACGCCGGCTTGTGCGCTACCATCGCGAACTTGCGCACCCGGCCGCTGCCGAGCCAGTCACACCACAGCTGATGGGCGCTGATCAGCTCAGTCATCGCCCGGCTCCCGATCTGGCTCGCGATCTGTGCAGAGTCAGCCTGGAACGAACTCAGCAGTGCCGCCGCCCTCGCCCGGTGGGCCGCGCTGCAATCGCGCTGCCAGGTCGCTGTCAACCCCGCCTCGCTCAGCACGGTGCTCAACTTTTCCAACTCGATGAGCCAGACGGTGTCGGCGTCGGGCATCCGAGGCCGTTCGCTCGTCGTAAGCGGCCGACCTTCTTCGATCGTGAAGGCGAAGCGCCCGCCTGGCTCGAGCGCGCGCGCCACCTCCCCGACGAGTGATCGCTTGTCGGGAAAGGCCAGCATCGTCTCGAGCAGCAGCACGACCTCGAATCGGCGGTCGGGCAACGGGGGCACGTGGGCTTGCTCGAAACGACACGGCAGGTCGCCGGCCAGGTCTCGGGCGATTTCCAAGGCGCTGGCCGACTCGTCCAAGCCGAGGTAGCGGCAGCCCAGCTCCGCGGTGATGAGCCGGCCGGGACCAGCCACCCCACAGCACAGGTCGAGCACGGGGCTGCCGGGACCGATGCCGGCCTGGTTGGCCAACTGCAGAATCTCGCCGGTGCTCATGAAGCTCTCCTGGCCCACGTACTCGCCCGGCGGATAGGCGGCCGTCCTGGCCTGCCGCAGCGCGGCCGCGAACGGTGCGCGACTGTCTTGTCTCACCACGGCGTCCTCACTGTCACGTTGACGATCGTCGCGGATCGAACCGTACGAAGTGCACCTGCGTAGCACCCTGTGTCAGGTATGACGGATCGGCGGACCATGTGGTTCAGCTCGCCGGGATAGTGGAGGCTGGGTCGGTGGAGCAGGCGCAGGCGTTCTGGGTGACGGCGCCGGGGCGGGGCGAGATCCGCCCGGTGATCCTTCCCGCTCCGGCAGTCGACGAGGTGCTGGTGCGCACGCACTTCTCGGCGATCAGCCGCGGCACCGAACTGCTGGTGTTGGCCGGCCGGGTACCGCCCGATCAACGGCAGGCGATGCGGGCACCGTTTCAAGACGGCGAGTTCCCGGGTCCGGTCAAGTACGGCTATCTCAACGTCGGCGTGGTCGAGGCCGGCCCGCCTGAGCTGCTCGGGCGCACCGTGTTCTGCCTCTACCCACACCAGACCGCCTACGTGCTCCCTGCGGCCGCGGTGCTGCCGGTCCCGGATGGCGTGCCGGCCCAGCGGGCGGTGCTGGCCGGCATCGTGGAAACCGCGATCAACGCACTGTGGGACGCCGCGCCGCAAGTGGGTGACCGCGCCTGCGTGGTCGGCGCCGGGATGGTGGGTTGCTGCGTCGCCCGGTTGCTCGCACAGATCCCCGGTACCCAAGTCACCCTCGTGGACGTCGACCCGGCCCGCGCGCCCATCGCCGCCGCGCTCGGCGTCGCCTTCGCCGCTCCGGACGAGATCGACGGCGAGCACGAGATCGTCGTACACGCCAGCGCCAGCGCCGCCGGGCTCCAACTCTGCCTGGACCTGCTGGCGCCAGGTGGCGAAGTGCTCGAACTGAGCTGGTACGGCACGAGCACGGTGAGCCTGGCCCTCGGCGGCGCCTTCCACTCCGGGCGACTGGGCATCCGGGCCAGCCAGGTCGGCACCGTGGCCGCCGCCCGCCGCGGCACCCGCTCGCGCCGCGACCGGCTCGCCCTGGCCCTGCAGCTGCTGCAGGATCCGGCCTACGACTGTCTGCTCGACGGCGTCTCGGCCTTCACCGACCTGCCCACGCTGCTACCGGCGCTGGCCGACAGGCCTGGACTGTGCCACGTCATCCGCTACCGAATCCGCCGCAGCGGCAACCCAGACGACCAGCAAGGGGCAGTGAGTCGATGTTCAGTCTGAACGTCCGCGACCACATGATGATCGCGCACAGCTTGCGCGGCGAGGATTTCGGCCCGGCGCAGCGGGTCCACGGAGCCACCTACGTCGTGGACGCGACGTTCCGACGCGAGGAACTGAACAGTGACGGGATCGTGGTCGACATCGACCGCGCCGCCACCGCCCTTGGCGAGGTTCTCGGCGCGCTGACGATGCGCAACCTCGACGACGAACCGACACTGCGCGGGATGAACACCACCACCGAAGCGCTGGCCCGCCTCGTGGCCGACCGCCTCGTCGATCAGATCGCTGCCGGTGCCCTCGGTGACGCGGCGCGCGGGCTGAGCGGGGTGACGGTGACGCTGCACGAGTCACACGTGGCCTGGGCCAGCTACGAGCGAGTGCCCTGAACGCCCGCCATCGGATCGTGCGCGTTCATGTGGTCGCGCCGGAGGGGTTCGACGATCCCGGTCGGCCCAGCGGCGGCAACATCTACGACCAGCGGGTGTGTGCCGGGCTGGCGACATCGGGATGGGACGTACGGATCACCACCGTCGCCGGGGCGTGGCCGACAGGCGACAACGGCGCCGGGCTGACCCAGGCGTTGGCCGCGATCCCGGACGGCGAGACGGTGCTGATCGATGCCCTGATCGCCTCCCCGTCCGCCGCCCAGCTGCTACCTCATGCACAGCGCCTGCGCGTGGTGGTGTTGCTGCACATGCCGCTGGCCACAGCCCTCGACGGATGCCGCAATGGCGCCGCGCAGCGCTCCGAACGGGCTGTACTCGCTGCCGCTGCCGGGGTCGTGGTGACCAGCGAGTGGACCCGCCACCAAGCGCTGAGTGGATTCTCGGTCTCCGCCGACCGGGTTCGGGTCGCCCGCCCCGGCGCCGACCATGCCGATGTCGCATCCCGGCCCAGCGGTGTGCCACCCGCCGACGGACATTTGCTGTGTGTCGCGGCACTCGCCCCGCACAAGGGGCAGGACCTCCTCATCGAGGCGCTTGCCGGACTCGTCGAGACGGACTGGGACTGTGTGCTGGTCGGACCGCTCGATCGCGAACCAGCTTTCACCGACCGAGTGCGTGCCCTCATCAGGCAGTACCGCCTCGAGCAGCGCGTCCGTCTGGCAGGTGTCCTGACCGGCGCGGCGCTGAACCGTGCCTATGCCATCGCTGACCTGCTCGTAGTGCCGTCGCGGTCGGAGACCTACGGCATGGTGGTCACCGAAGCCCTGGCCCACGGGCTGCCCGTCCTCGCCGCGGGCGTCGGCGGGCTACCCGAGGCTCTCGGCTTCGCGCCCGATGGCAGTCGGCCCGGTCGACTGGTCGCCCTAGATGACCCGGCCGCCCTGACCTCTGCACTCGCGCACTGGCTGTACGACGAACCGGACCGGCAACAGATGCGCGCCGCGGCATTCCAGCGTCGGTCCACGCTGCCACGCTGGACGGACACCATCCGCGAGCTGGCGGCGGCGCTGCACGCCGTGTCGTCGATGTGACGTTGCACCACCACGCCATCCCGTCGCGCGGGAGCAGTGTCAGACCGACCCCTGGCCGGGATGGTCCGGTGTGCCGGTGCGGCGGTGGGTCTGGAGTTGGATGACGATCAGCAGTACCAGCGCCGCGACGGCGGCGATTCCTTCACCCCAGGCGCTTTGGATCTTCTCCGGGTACCAGACCGGCTCGTACATGTTCGGGAGCGGCCCGAAGGCGCCCACGTCGACGTACTCGTAGATCAGCACGGCGCCCACGCCGCCGGCGGTGACCACCAATGCGAACAGGGCGGTGTAACGGCGCGGGCGCACCAACAGGGCAACGGCGGCAAGGGTCGCCAACGCGGCCTCGGTCCGGAACAGGTCGCCTTGGCTCAGAACGCTGGACTTGACACCGTCATAAGTGGAGGCCAGATCGATGTGGACGTAGGCGTCCAGGGCCAGGCCCGCAAGCACGACAACGGTCAAGGTAACCCGGGCGGCGAACCAGACTCGGGTGCTCATCGAGGCATTACGTCCTCTCAGACGTCCAGATCAGTGCACCGCTTCCTGCGTCAACACACGGCTACAGGAGCAGTTCGGTTCACACACCTGTATCCAGATCCCGCGACTGACCAGGTGGGCGTCGGCGCTAGCCTGCCTCTTTCACGCGACCGTTCGCGACACGGCGTCCAAATGCACGGAAGTGCCTGTCCTGTAAGGGAAACTTGGGCTTGAGAAGGTCCAAGGCCACCACACAGGAAGGCACTCCGTAG
>JADGOU010000271.1 GCA_017882835.1 Frankiaceae bacterium
TCGGCGTGCGTCGGGCGGCAATCAAAGGCACCATGGTGAGCGGCGGAGTCGACGCCGGTTGCCAGCAGCGGCGGAGTCCGGGGCAGGAGGGGAATGGTCGGCTCGAAAGCGGTGCCGGCACTGCTCGAGGTGCAGAGGTGCGGCCGGCGGCGGGTGGTCCGACTGCGGGGCGAGCTCGACGCCGAGATGAGCCGGGTGCTGCGGGCCTGGGTGCGCGCCGTCCCGTTCGGCAGCGGCGACCAGATCGTCTTCGACCTTGCCGAGGTCGTGGCGGCCGACATCGCCGGGTTGGCGTCCCTGGTGTGGGCAGACGCGCTGCTGCGCGGGAAGGGCTGCTCACTCGCGGTCATCCAGTGTGGTCCGGAGCTGCTCCGGTTGCTGGGGATCACGGGCTTGGGCCGTCGCCTGCGGCTGCCGTTGCCGATTCCGTCGGTGGCGCCGGAGGCGGCGCCGATGTCGGCCGCGCGCCAACCGCTCTCCGACGACAGCCGGGCGCGCTTGCCGGCCGAGCCTTAGGCTTCCGGCTCGGGGAGCCTGTCGCCGGAGTAGGCGCAGGCGTCGGGAAGTCATCGACCGCCGGCGGCGTTGCCTAGTCGGCCCCTGGTCCGACCTGGGCCGTGTGTCGGCACCGAGCTCGGGCAGGATGTGCGGCGCTGTCCGTCGACCGCAGGAGGTAGAGCACCCCGTGCGCGTGCCGCTGCAGGTTCACCGTCTGGACCTGCACCGTCTGGACCTTCCCCGCCGGGTGGCCACGCTGTCGTTACACACCTCGCCGCTGGACCAGCCCGGCACCGGCGACGCCGGCGGCATGAACGTCTACGTGGTGGAGACGTCCAAGCGGCTGGCCGCGCTCGGCATTGAGGTCGACGTGTTCACCCGCGCCACCAGCAGCGACCTGCCGCTGGCGGTCGAGCTCAGTCCTGGCGTCACCGTCCGGCACATCGTCGCCGGTCCGTTCGAAGGCCTCGGCAAGGAGGACCTGCCCGCCCAGCTGTGCGCCTTCACCTCCGGGGTGCTGCGGGCCGAGGCGCTGCACGAGCCTGGCTGGTACGACGTGATCCACTCGCACTACTGGCTGTCCGGGCAGGTCGGCTGGCTGGCCAAGGAGCGTTGGGGGGTGCCGCTGGTGCACTCCGCGCACACCCTGGCCAAGGTCAAGAACGCCCTGCTGGCCGCCGGCGACCGGCCCGAGCCGCTGGCCCGGATCATCGGTGAGGAGCAGGTGGTGGCGGCCGCTGACCGGCTGGTCGCCGGCACCGAGGCCGAGGTGGACGACCTCGTGCGCCGCTACGGTGCCGACCCGGCCACGGTGGTCACTGTGCCGCCCGGCGTGGACCTGGATCACTTCCGGCCCGAGCCGGGTGGGGCCGGCGCGGCCCGAGCCCAACTCGGGATCGCCTCGAACGCGGTCGTGCTGCTCTTCGTCGGCCGGATTCAGCCGCTCAAGGCGCCGGACGTGTTGTTGCGGGCGGCCGCCCGGCTGCTCGCGGACGACCCCGGCCTGCGCCGTCGGCTGGTCGTCGTCATCGCCGGCGGCCCCAGCGGCACCGGCCTGGCCCAGCCTGAGGGCCTGCAGCGACTGGCGGTCGAGCTGGGCATAGCCGAGGTGGTGCGGTTCGAGCCGCCAGCGTCCCGGGACCGGCTTGCTGACCTCTACCGGGCGGCGAGCGTCGTCGTCGTACCCAGCTATAACGAGTCCTTCGGGCTGGTGGCGATTGAGGCGCAGGCTTGCGGGACGCCGGTGGTGGCCGCGGCCGTCGGCGGGCTGCGGACCTCCGTGTGCGACGGCGCCAGCGGACTGCTGGTGGCCGGGCACGATCCGGCTGACTACGCCGCGGCGATCCGTCGGCTGTTGGACGAACCGGGCCTGTACCGCCGGCTGGCGGCCGGGGCGGTCCGGCATGCCGGCCAGTTCGGCTGGTCGGAGACCACAGCCCAGCTGCTGGCGACCTATCGGGATGCGATCGCCGCGACGCGATCGACCCCCGAGCGCGTCGCCGTCGGCAGCTGAGACGGGCGGAGGGACATCGTGGACCGGACGGCGGAGCTGGACCAGCTGATTCAGCGGACCCTTGACGACGACGGGTTGACCTACGAACGGACCGGCGTCGGCGCTTACCTGCTCAAGCTGGAGGGCATCCATCGGCTCGCGACCATGTGCTGGCTGGTGGTCGGGGACCACAGCCTGTTGGTGGAGGCGTTCTTCCTGCGGCGGCCGGACGAGAACGAGCCGGCGCTGCACCGCTGGCTGTTGGCGCGCAACGCCCGGATGTACGGCGTGGCGTACTCGATCGATGCCGTCGGCGACGTCTACCTGGTCGGCCGGCTGTCGCTGGAGTCGGTCACCCCGGCCGAGATCGACCGGTTGCTGGGCTGCGTGTTGACCTACGCCGATGACACCTTCGACGAGGCGCTGCGGATCGGCTTTGCTACCTCCATCCGCAAGGAGTGGGCGTGGCGGGCGAAGCGCGGGGAGAGCCTGGCGAACCTGGCGGCGTTTGCCCGGTTCGCCGATCCCGCGCATGACCTTGGGGGCTCCGCCGACGACTCGGCCGCCGCCGCCGACGACTCGGCTGACCCCGCGCACAACTTGGCAGACCCCGCGCACAACTTGTCGGGGGGATCCGGCAGGCTGGAGCCATGACCGGGATCCTCGTGCTGCTCCGCCATGGCGAGAGCGAATGGAACAAGTCCAACCAGTTCACCGGCTGGGTCGATGTCGACCTGTCCGAGAAGGGCGTGCGAGAGGCGCACCGCGGCGGCGAGCTGCTGACCGAGCACGGCCTGCTGCCCGACATACTGCACACGTCCGTGCAACGGCGCGCCATCCGCACCGCCCAGATCGCGCTGGACGTGGCCGACCGGCTGTGGATCCCGGTGCGGCGCTCCTGGCGGCTGAACGAACGGCACTACGGCGCCCTGCAGGGCAAGAACAAGAAGCAGACGCTGGACGAGTTTGGTGAGGAGCAGTTCATGCTCTGGCGCCGGTCTTACGACGTACCACCGCCGCCGTTGGCCGCCGACGACCCGATGCACCCAGCGTTCGATCCCCGCTACGCTGCGCTGCCGCCCGACGTGCTGCCGGCGACCGAGTGCCTCAAGGACGTCGTCGCCCGGATGCTGCCCTGGTGGTACGACGCGATCGTCCCCGACCTGCGCTCCGGCGCCACGGTGCTGGTTGCCGCGCACGGCAACTCGCTGCGGGCGCTGGTCAAGCACCTGGACGGGATGGGTGAGCAGGAGGTCGTCGGCCTGAACATCCCGACCGGCATCCCGCAGCGCTACGACCTCGACGACAAGATGGCGCCGGTGAAGATCGGGGGCGAGTATCTCGATCCCGAGGCCGCCCGGGCCGCGATCGAGGGCGTGAAGAACCAGGGTCGCTGAGGCCTGTCGCGACGTACGGTTGCTGGCATGCGACTCGGAGTGCTCGACGTTGGCTCCAACACCGTGCATCTGCTCGTGGTGGACGCGCACCGCGGCGGTCACCCGATCCCGACGTTCTCGGAGAAGTCGGAGCTGCGGCTGGCCGAGCTGTTGCGGCCGGACGGCGCGCTGTCGCGCCGTGGCGAGGACCGGCTGATCGAGGCGATCTGCGCCGCCCGGGAGTCGGCCGAGCACTACGGAACCGAGGACCTGGTGGCTTTCGCCACCTCGGCGGTGCGCGACGCCACGAACTCGGAGTCCGTGCTGGCCCGGGTACGGGCCGAGACCGGGGTGGCGCTCGCAGTGCTCACCGGCCCGGACGAGGCCCGGATGACGTTTCTGGCGGTCCGGCGCTGGCTCGGCTGGAGCGCCGGCCGGCTACTCGTGCTCGACATCGGCGGCGGTTCGCTGGAGATCGCCGGCGGGATCGACGAGGAGCCGGACGTCGCGCTCTCCCTGCCGTTGGGCGCCGGCCGGCTCACCCGCGAGCGGCTGTCCGGCGATCCGCCGCGGGGGAAGGAGGTGGCTGCGCTGCGCCAGCACGTTCGCACGGCGCTCGCGCCGCTGGGGCCGGTGCTGGTGGAGTTCGGTGCTCCGGACCGGGCGGTGGCCACATCGAAGACGTTCCGGTCGCTGGCCCGGCTCGGCGGCGCTGCGCCGTACAGCAAAGGGCCCCGGGTACGACGGACGCTGAGCGCCGAGCAGCTCGCGGACATCCTGCCGCGGATCGCCAAGCTGACCGCGGCCCAGCGCGGGACCCTGGACGGGGTGAGCCCGAGCCGCGCGCACCAGCTGCTCGCCGGGGCGGTGGTTGCCGAGAGTGCGATGGCGGTGTTCGGCGTGGCGGCGGTGGAGATCTGTCCGTGGGCGCTGCGCGAGGGCGTGATCCTGCAGCGGCTGGACTGGTTGCACAGCGCCTGAGCCGGTTCGCAGTCAGGGGCCGAGCAGGGCAGCCGGGATGACGGCGATCCCGTCCGGGCTCCGGTAGGCATGCTGACCAGTGGTGATGACCACGGCATCCAGCAGGTCCGCACC
>JADGOU010000272.1 GCA_017882835.1 Frankiaceae bacterium
CGAGTCGGACATGACCCGTGGCTACAACGTTCGTGTCATGAACATCGCAGACGACCACAAGCCGTTCAGCCACCGGGCCCCGCCTCTCACATCTCGACTATCCCGTTGCAGCAACGGGCGGCCGCCGGCGGCCGGACCGACGTTGCCTTCACGCCGGCGTTGCTGTCCATGAGCCTATGATCAGTTGGTTCTTCGGCCAATTCGACGGTCAGTCGCGTCGTACGCCCTGGCAGGCGATCAGACAGCAGACCGTGCCGGCAAGTTGCCGGGCAGGAGTCCTGTCTGGGGTCATAGCGGTGAAGCCTGAACGAGGGACTGACCGAAGAGCGGCCCGCAAGCCCGCGACTTCAGTCGCGGGTCAAGGGCCGTCGGCGCCGCAAACTGTCGGTGCGGCAGCGGATGCTCCGGAGTTATGCGGTACCGATCCACTCGCAAGAGCGTGTACTCGGCGAAGTATCACGTGATCTGGTGCCCGAAGTACCGCCAGCGCGTGATCGGGGGGCGGGTCGAAGCCCGGCTGAAGCAGATCATCGACGAGGTGGTCACCGAGTGCGGCGGCGACGTGATCGAGTGCGAGACCATGCCCGACCACGTGCACCTGTTGCTGGAGCTGCCGCCGACAGTCCCGTTGTCCGCGCTGATGCAGAAGCCGAAGGGTCGCTCGTCCCGGCGGCTGTGGGCGGAATTTCCGCAGCTGCGCCGGCTACCCGCGTTGTGGTCACCCTCATGGTTCGTCTCGACGGTTGGTGGAGCCCCGCTCGACGTTGCCCGCCGCTACGTCGAGAACCAGCAGCTGTTGACATCCTCCACGGCGTGAACGCCGGGGATTCCTACCGTGCCGTTCACGCGGCACCTCGGTGGGTTCCTGCTTCTACGCTCCGCGCCGGGCTACCGCTCGGTCTTACCGGTGCTCCACAGGCGTTTCGTGTCTCCGCCAGCCCGGCGGCGACAAGGACGTTCCGGGCCGCGTTGGCGTCCCGGTCGTGGCTGGCCCCGCACGCCCGGCACGTCCATTCCCGGACGCCCAGCGGCTTGGGACCGTCTTTCACCCCGCAGGCCGAGCACACCTGACTGGTGGGCTCGAACCGGCCGATCGTGACGACCTGACGGCCGTACTGGTCGGCCTTCTCCCGAAGCAGGCGGACGAACGTCGCCCAGCCGGCGTCGTGTACCGACCGAGCCAGCCGTGTCCGGCACAAACCGGCAACGGCCAGGTCTTCAACGGCGACCGCTTGATTCTCGCGGATCAGCCGCAGGGCCAGCTTGTGGTGGTGGTCAGCCCGCTGGTCGCGGACCTTCCGGTGGTGGACCGCGACCCGGCGCCGAGCCTTCGCCCGGTTCGCGGAACCTTTCTGCTTCCGGCACAGGGCGCGCTGAGCGCGGGCGAGCCGGCGCTGGGCGGCCCGCAGGTGCCTTGCGTTGGCGACGTTCTCGACGGTGCCGTCGTCGTAGGCAACGGCGGCGAAAGTTGTAAGGCCAAGGTCGATGCCGGCGTTGCGGCCGGCTGCCGGCAACGGCGTCTCGGCGCGGTCCACCACGAACGAGGCGTAGTACCGCCCATCCGGCTCACGAATAACGGTGACGCTGGACGGCACCGAAGGCAGGTCGCGGGACCAGCGGACCGTGATGTCTCCCACCTTTGCGACATAGAGCTGGTCGCCGTTTAGGGCGAAGCCGTTGCGGGTGAGTCGGATTGACTGCCGGCCGTGCTTGCGGCGAAAGCGCGGGTGCCCGATCCGGCGGCCCTTCCGCTGGCCGCGCAGCGAGTCGAACCAGTTGCGGTAGGCGCGGCGCGCATCCTGACACGCCTGCACCAGCGGAACGGAGGCGACCTCGCTGAGCCAGGCCGTCTCTGCCCGTTGCCTGGCGAGGGTGACGGCCCGCCGCTGGACTTCGGTGTCGGTGACTTTCTCGCCGCCTGCGTGCGCGCCGTCGCGGACTCGTAGGCACTCGTTGTAGACCCACCGGGCGCACCCGAACGTGCGCGCGAGCTGGCGCTGCTGGGCCGGCGTCGGGTCGAGCCGATAGCGGTAGCGGACCAACACGCGATCACTGTACCATATTGGTCTATGGCGGAGGCTCAAGACTACCGTCGAGGTAGACACGTTCTTTCGGCGCTGCACGTCCATTTGGTCTTTGTGACGACGTACCGGAGGGACGTGCTCAACGGGGACCACATCGGTTACCTCCGGGGCGTCTTCGCTTCGGTCTGCGAAGACTTCGGGGCCCACTTGGTCGAATGCGACGGCGAAGACGACCACGTACATCTGCTGGTCGAGTACCCGACGACGGTCGCCGTGTCCGCGTTGGTGAACTCGCTCAAGGGCGTGTCCGCGCGTCGGCTGCGGCAGCAGTACCGCGTCCGCACCCACCGGGAGCATCTGTGGTCGCCGTCGTGCTTCGCGGCGTCGTGCGGCGGGGCGCCGCTGGCGATCATCCGCCAGTACGTCGAGAACCAGCGAACACCGGACTAACCCCGCCCTGAACGGCGGGGCTTGCGTCCGGCACTCGGTCAGTCCTCCAGGCCCCTGGCGGGGACGCCGCGACGGCGTGGAAATGATGGGCGGCGGCGGCGCCGACCGACCGGCGCCGGACCGAGGCCCCGGCCCGGGCCGCGACCGGGCCCCTGGGCAAGATGACCAAGGGCATATGCCGCCGGACGAGGACTCCCGCTGGCCCGGAGTCGTCGCCGCGTCGCGGCGACGGTGCATAGCCTATTGATCAATGTTCTCTTCCCCCAATTGGACAGCAATTGCGGCCCTCCCCCACCGCATCAGCTGCGTGCCGCCACGGATGCGCAGTTGGCCCCGCCGCGTCGGTGCCTTACCGCCAAGGCGCGTGATGCCGCGGCGCGGCTCACAACCTGAAGCTTGAGGCACCGAATAGCATCTCCGCTGCGAGGAGGTGCTATTGGTACCCGTACCGGCGGCGGCTGTGCGGTTCGCTGAGATCGCATTGAGCGCGATCGACCCCAACCCACGCCAACCGCGGCAGCAGTTCGACCCGGACGCGCTCACCGAGCTCGTTGCCTCAATCCGCGTGGTCGGCGTTCTGCAGCCGGTGGTGGTACGTCCAAGTCCGGATGCCGACGACCGCTTCCAGCTCGTCATGGGCGAGCGTCGGTGGCGCGCCGCTCGGGAAGCCGGGCTGAGTTCGCTCCCGGCGGTGATCCGCACGACCGAGGACACGCAGTTGCTCCGGCATGCCGTGCTGGAGAACGTCCACCGGGCGGCGTTGAACCCCTTGGAAGAGGCGGCGGCGTATCGAGCGCTCATCGACGACCTCGGTTGCACGCACGAGGACTTGGCAGCGCATTTGGGTCGCTCCCGCTCATACGTCACCGGGATGCTCTCCTTGCTTCGATTACCTGCTCAGGTCCAACGGCGGGTGGCTGCCGGGGTGCTGTCCGCCGGGCATGCCCGCGCACTGGTCTCGGTCCAGGACCCGAGCGCGGCGGAGCGGCTGGCGGCTCGGATCGTCGCCGAAGGGTTGTCGGTGCGCGCCACCGAGGAGCTGATTGCGGTCGGCAACCTGCCGGGCTGGGAGGAGGACCTGCCGAAGCGAACCCGGGTGCGCCGACGGAGCGGTCCGGATGCCGACCTGGACAGCATCACGAACGAGCTCGCCGAGCGGCTGGACACCCGGGTGCGGGTGCAGGCGGCGCGGTCCCGTGGCCGGATTGTGATCGAGTTCGGCGACCGGGGTGACCTGGCCCGCATTGCAGAGCTGCTCCGCTCCCGCCCGGACAGCCGCCCCTGATCGCCTGGGGCTCAGCGGGCGCCCGGCGTTGCCACGCGGGACGGTGGGTGTCCGGTTGCCGGGTTCAGCCGCTGTAGCGGGGGGTGGTGACAATCCCGAGTTCCTCTTCGAGGAACCGGGTGACCAGCGCAGAGCGCGACCCGGCGCCCGACGTGGTGACCGCCTCGTCCAGGACGGCCTCCTGCGCCGGGGTGAGGTAGAGCCACACCTGTACCGGGGTATCGAGTCCGCGCCGGTGCCGAGTGTGCCGCTGCGGCATGGGCCCAGCAGTAGGTAGCCGGCGGACGAAGAAACTGCCCAGACTGGCGTGGTGCCGGTTGAACGCATCGAGAACGAACTCGGTGTAGGAGACGCCTGTTTCCTTGCGGTCCTCGACGGCGTCCCGGAGCCGCTTGGGTACCCAGACGGCTACCTGTCGACTGCGTTCGACGGCCCGACCGCTCGGTTCGATGCGAACCTGATTCTCCTCAGCGGTGACGCGTACCCGAGCCGCTCGCAGCACTTGGGCGAGGTGGTCGGCGGCGTCGCGGACGTCGTCGATGATCGTCTCGCCGGTGAGGTCCAGTGTCGCGGTGAAACCCGTGGGGCCGCGAGCTACGTCGGCGACTTGCGCGGAGAGCTCCAGCTGAGCCAGCGTCCGGGCCAACGCGGCGCGTACTCGCTGCTCAGCTCGACCAGCAGTCGGTGTT
>JADGOU010000029.1 GCA_017882835.1 Frankiaceae bacterium
GGTCCTGGACTACCACGCCCCGACGCCGCTGAGCGCCGACAACCTGGCCGGGCACTGGATGTTCGGCCTGTCCGCCCGCCGGGTCCGGGATGTCATGGTGGCCGGCGAGCTCGTCGTCGCCGACCGCCGCGCCACCCGGGTCGACCAGGACGCGCTGCTGGCCGAGATCAGCGCTGGGGCGAGCCGACTCTGGGACCGCCTCGCCCACATTCCGCCCCACCCATTCACGCCCGACCCATTCACGCCCGACCCATTCACACCGGACCCATTCAGACCGGAAGGGCCCAGCAACTGATGGCCGTCACCAGCACCGGGCGCATGGCGCTCTACCTGCAGGACAAGCACCCGATCCGCGCAGGCATGGACTACGTCCGGTACGCCGAGGAGCGCGGCTTCGAGGCGGTGTGGCAGGCCGAGTCCCGGCTGGTCCGGGAGGCGACCGTGCCGATGGCCGCGTTCGCCGCGGTCACCGAGCGAATCAAGGTCGGCTCCGGCGTCATCCCGATCTGGACCCGTAATGTCGGCCTGCTGGCGGCGACCTTCTCGACGCTGGACGAGCTGGCGCCCGGCCGGGTGATGCTCGGGCTCGGCGCCTGGTGGGAGCCGCTGGCCTCGAAGGTCGGCGTGGACCGGCGCAAGCCGCTGCGCGCCATGCGCGAGGTCGTCGAGGCGACCCGCCGGCTGCTGGCGATGGAGCGGGTCAGCTACGACGGCGAGTTCGTCCACCTCGACGACGTCGAGATCGACATCGTGCACGGCGACCGGTCGCCGAAGAAGGTGCCGATCTACATCGGCGCGACCGGCATGAAGATGATGGAGCTGGCCGGTGAGATCGCCGACGGCGCCGTGCTCAACTACATGGTCAGCCCGAAGTACAACGCTGAGGCGATGGCGGCGCTGGCGGCCGGAGCCGAGCGCGCCGGGCGCTCGGTCACCGACATCGACCGGCCGCAGCTGGTGGTCTGCTCCATGGACCCCGACCGCGAGGTGGCGCTCGACCGCGCCCGAGAGCTGCTGACGCAGTACCTCGGCCAGCAGCCGCACATCATGAAGGCCAGCGGGGTCGACCAGGCGCTGATCGACGAGATCGGCAAGGTCCTGACCTGGCCGGCCAGCGAAGACGACATCCGCAAGGCCATGCGCCTCGTCCCGGACGAGGCCGTGCAGATGATCTCTGCCTCCGGCACGCCGGCAGAGTGCACGGCGAAGGTCCAGTCCTACATCGACGCGGGCGCCACCTGCCCGATCCTCTATCCGCTGGGAGACGACGTGCGGCTCATGATCGACACGTTCGCGCCGGAGACCGGCCAGTGACCGGACGGTTCGCCATCTCGACCGGGGACACCCTGGCCGTTGACGGCGGCGCGCATACCCGCGACCCGCTGGAGTTCCATCGCAAGCTGCCCGGCTACCGGCCGACCCCGCTGCTGACCGCCCCCTCGCTGGCTACCTCGCTCGGGGTCGCCGAGGTACTCGTCAAGGATGAGTCCAGCCGGCTGGGGCTGCCGGCGTTCAAGATACTGGGCGCGTCCTGGGCGGCGTACCGGGCAGTGGTGGACCGCCTCGGCGGCGAGATCGAGCCGTGGTCAACGGTGGCGGAGCTGGCCGAGCGGGTCACTTCGCTCAAGCCGTTCAAGCTGGCCGCGGCGACCGACGGCAACCACGGCCGGGCAGTGGCCAGGATGGCGGCACTGATGGGGTTCGACGCCGACATCTACGTGCCGGCCGGAACGGCCCAGGCCCGCGTCGACGGGATCGACAGCGAAGGTGCCTCCTGCACCGTCGTCGACGGCAACTACGACGACGCGATCGCCCGCTCCGCGAAGGAGGCCGGCGAGCGGTGCCTGGTCATCTCGGACACGTCCTGGCCGGGCTACGTCGACATCCCGACCTGGGTGATCGAGGGGTACGGCAGCATCCTCTGGGAGGTCGAGGACCAGCTGGCCGAGCGAGGCGATGCCACGCCGGACATCGTCGTGGTCCAGATGGGCGTCGGCGCCCTGGCCGCCGCGGTCTGCGGGCACTACCGGCGCGCGGACGCGCCCAGCCGTCCCCGGCTGCTGGGGGTCGAGCCGCTGTCCGCCGACTGCATCTTGGAGTCGGTGGAGGCCGGCGAGATCACCACCATCGACAGTGCCCAGGACTCCATCATGGCCGGCCTCAACTGTGGTACGCCGTCCCTGCTGGCCTGGCCGCTGGTCTCGACAGCCATCGACGTCTACGTCGCCGTCGACGACGACCGGGCGCGCGAAGGCATGCGCCAGCTCGCCTCGGCCGGCGTGGTCGCCGGTGAGACCGGGGCCGCCGGGTTGGCCGGCTTGATCGAGCTGACCCAGTCGGCCGACGCGGAGCCGGCGCGCAAGGCGCTGGGGCTAGACGAGTCCAGCCGGGTGCTCGTGCTGTCCACCGAGGGGGCGACCGACCCGGAGGCCTACGAGCAGATCGTGGGCCGCCCGCAGCAGGCCGTTGCCAGCTCGAGCGTGCCGACGACCTGAGCCGTTCCGATCCACTTACCCGGCGGGACCGATCCACGCCCCGCCCCGGATCGACACCGATGCCAACGGGCAGAAGGAGTTTCTTCATGCGCAGCTTCGCCGGCAGGGACATCCTGTCGTTGAAAGAGTTCGAGCGGGACGAGTACTTCCAGGTCTTCGAGGTCTGCGAGCGGCTCAAGCACTACGCCCGCGACCGGCACAATGGTGATCTGCTCAAGGACAAGACGCTGCTGACGGCGTTCTACCAGCCGAGCACCCGGACCCGACTAGCCACCGAGGCCGGCATGCACCGTCTCGGCGGGCACGTCCTGGGCTTCTCCGACGCGAAGATGACCCGCGCGGGGGACTTCTACCAGGAGAGCATCAAGGACACCGTCCATATGCTGGAGTACTACGGCGATGTCATCGCGATGCGCCACTTCCAGCAGGGTGCCCCGCGGGAGGCGGCCAAGTGGGCCTCCGTCCCCGTCATCAACTGCGGCGACGGTTGGGGCGAGCACCCCACCCAGGTCTTGACCGACCTCTACACCACCTGGAAGCACAAGGGGACGCTGGACGGGCTGCGATTCCTCTGCGTCGGTGACATGCGGATGCGCACCATGCACTCAATCCTGTACGCCGCCGCCCAGTTCGATATCCAGGCCGACCTGGTCTGCCCCCCGGAGATGTCGCTGCTGGACGAGTTCAAGGCCGAGCTGGCGGAGCGCAACGTCACCTACCGCGAGATGGAGTCGGTCGAGGACTGCATCGCCGACGCCGACGTCATCTACATGGAGCCGGTCGTCCAAGCCGACTACACCAAGTCGCGCGACGAGGGTGGCGAGGACAAGGGCCTGACTCCCGCGGCGTACCAGGTGACCCGGGAGCTGATGCGCGCCCAGGCCAAGCGCGACTCGATCATCTTGCACTCGCTGCCGCGGATGGACGAGCTGCCGGCGGACGTGGACAACACCCGGCACGCCCGCTACTGGTTCGAGGCGTTCAACGGGGTCGTCATGCGGATGGCGTTGCTGGCGCTGGTCCTCGGCGCGGTCGAGTAGGAGGCGAACCCATGCAGACCCATCTTCGCGGCCGCGACCTGATCACCCTGCAGGAGTGGACGAAAGACGAGATTGACACGCTGCTCGATGTCGCCTTCATGCTCAAGCGCGAGCGCGCGCTGGGGCGGGCACACCCGATCCTGCGGGACAAGGTGCTGGCCATGCTGTTCTTCTTCGCCAGCACCCGGACCCGGGCCTCGTTCGAGGCCGGGATGGCACAGCTCGGCGGGCACGCCCAGTTCATCGAGAGCCGCACCACCCAGATCTCGCACGGGGACACCGCCACCGAGATCGGGGAGATCATGGGCCGCTACAACGACGGCATCGCCATCCGGCAGGTCGACTGGGGCGTCGGCAACGGCTACATCCGTGACGTCGCCGCCGCCAGCCGAGTGCCGGTGCTCAACATGCAGTGCGACATCTACCACCCGCACCAGGCGTTGGCCGACCTGATGACCATCATCGAGCGGTTCGGTGACCCGCGCGGCAAGTCGGCCACGGTCAGTTGGGCGTACGCCGCCAGCTACCAGAAGCCGATGAGCGTGCCGCAGAGCCTGGCCCTGTTGCTGCCGCGCTTCGGCATGAACGTCCGGCTGGTGCACCCGCCGGAGTTTCGACTCATGCCGGAGATCCTCGAGCAGGCCGAGGACAACGCCAAGCGTGGGCACGGCAGCTTCGAGATCATGGACGACTTCGAGGCCGGGGTCACCGACACCGACGTCTTCTACGCCAAGAGCTGGGGCGCCATGCTCACCACCACCGACGAGGGCGAGGGGGCGGCGATCATTGACAAGTACCCGGACTGGATCGCCGACGAGCGGCGGATGGGGATGGCGCACGAGGACGCCATCTACATGCACCCGCTGCCCGCCGACCGCGGCGTCGAAGTGGCGGATGCGGTCATCGACGGCCCGCACTCCGTGGTCTTCGACCAGGCCGAGAACCGCCTGCACGGCCAGAAGGCCGTGATGGCGCTCACGATGAACTGACGAGGAGACACTGACCTGACGAGGAGACACTGACCTGACGAGGAGACACGAGGAGACACCGACATGGGCGACCGGACCGCCATCGTAGCGATCGGCGGCAACTCGCTGATCAAGGACAAGATGCACGAGTCCGTGCGGGACCAGTACATCGCGGCGCACGAGACGTCCCAGCACATCGCCTCCATGATCGAGCAGGGGTGGGACGTCGTGATCGGGCACGGCAACGGCCCACAGGTTGGCTTCATCCTGCGACGCTCGGAGCTGGCCGCCCATGAGCTGCACGAGATACCGCTAGACGTCTGCGGTGCCGACTCCCAGGGCGCCATCGGGTATGCGCTGGCCCAGAACCTGCAGAACGAGCTGCGCCGGCGTGGCATCAGCAAGCCGGTGGCCGCGGTCGTCACCCAGACCGAGGTCGCTCGCGACGACCCCGCCTTCGCCGACCCGAGCAAGCCGATCGGCTCCTTCATGGACGCCGCCGAGGCCAAGCGCCGGCGGACCCAGGACGGCTGGGACCTGGTCGAGGACGCCAACCGCGGCTACCGACGGGTGGTGGCCTCGCCGCGGCCGGTGCGCATCGTCGAGCTCGACGCCATCAGGACGCTCACCGACGCGGGGACTGTCGTGATCGGCATCGGCGGCGGCGGCATTCCCGTCGTTGCCAACGCCGACGGCGACCTCGAAGGGGTAGCCGCGGTCATCGACAAGGACCTCGGCTGCTCCCTGCTCGCTCAACAGCTCGGTGCGGAGTTGTTCCTCATCACCACCGCGGTGGAGAAGGTCGCGCTGAACTTCGGCCAGCCGGACGAGGTCTGGCTGGACCACCTGACGCTGGCCGAGGCCAAGCAACACCTGGCCGAAGGCACGCACTTCGCCCGGGGCAGCATGAAGCCGAAGATCGAGTCGGTCATCGAGTACCTGGAAGGCGGCGGCACCGAGGCGGTCATCACCAATCCGGAGAACATGGCGCGCGCGCTGGCCGGGGACACCGGGACCCGGTTCACCCGGGACTGATCGCCCGGACCGAGGGCATCGCGCAGGCGAAGAGAGGTAGATCGTGGACTTCCTGCAGCCGCGGAGCTGGTCGGACGCGCTGGCGGCCAAGACAAACCGGCCCGACGCCCAGCCGCTGGCCGGGGGCACCGACGTGCTGGTCGACCTGAACTTCGATCGGCATCGGCCCGCGGCGCTGCTCGACCTCGGCCGCATCGGTGAGCTGGCCGGCTGGAGCCGAGACGACGACGCGCTGCGCCTCGGCGCCGGGCTCACCTACACGATCGCCGCGGCCGAGCTCGTCGATGACCTGCCCGGCCTGGCGATGGCGGCCCGCACCGTGGGGTCGCCGCAGATCCGCAACCGCGGCACGATCGGCGGCAACCTCGGGTCCGCCTCGCCGGCCGGAGACGCACACCCACCGCTGCTGGCGGCCGGGGCCGAGGTGGAGCTCGCCTCGGCCGCCGGCAGTCGGCGGGTGCCGATCCGCGAGTTCTTTCTCGGGCCCAAGCGCAACGCCTTGGCGCCCGACGAGCTGATCGCCGCCGTGCTCGTTCCCCGGGCCACCGGGCCGCAGCAGTTCGCCAAGGTCGGCACCCGCAACGCCATGGTGATCGCTGTCTGCTCGTTTGCGCTGGCGCTGCACCCGGACCATCAGCGGGTGGGCACCGGCATCGGGTCTGCCGGCCCGGTGCCCCTGGTCGCCGACGACGCCGAGTGCTTCTGTGAAGGCGCGCTGGCGGAGTCGGACCTGTGGTCGACTCGGGCGGCGATCGAGGAGTCAACGCGGCGGAGGTTCGGGGAGCTGGTCGCCGCCGCCGCCCGGCCGATCGACGACGTCCGCGGCAGCGCGGCGTACCGCTCGCATGCCCTGTCCGTGTTGGCCGCCCGCGCGCTGGGTTGGGCCTGGGCGGACTATCGGAGGAGCTGACATGCAGCTGCACTGCAAGGTGAACGGCGAGCCCCGGGAGGCCGACGGGGTCTGGGAGGGCGAGAGCCTGCTCTATGTGCTGCGCGAGCGGCTCGGGCTCCCCGGCTCGAAGAACGCCTGCGAACAAGGCGAGTGTGGCTCCTGCTCGGTCTACCTGGACGGCACGCTGGTCTGCGCCTGCCTGGTCGCGGCCGGCCAGGCCGAGGGCGCTCGCATCGAGACAGTGGAGGGACTCGCCGACGGCGACATCCTGCATCCGGTGCAGCAGGCGTACGTCGCGGCCGGAGCGGTCCAGTGCGGATTCTGTACGCCGGGGCTGATCATGGCCACGCATGACCTGCTCCGGCGGATCTCGGCACCGACCGACGTAGCGATCCGCGAGGCCTTGGCCGGCAACCTGTGTCGCTGCACCGGCTACGAGAAGATCCTCGACGCCGTCCGGATGGCCGCCGCGAACGCGCGAGTTGGCGAGTGATGCGCGGCGACAGGTCACTGCGCGCCACGTCGAGCCGGCCGACCCGACAGCGGCCGGCCGCACCGGTCACTCCGGTCACCGGTGGCCTCGGCGAGAGCGCGCGACGCCCGGACGCCACCTTGAAGGTCAAGGGCGAGTTCGCCTACTCCTCCGACCTGTGGGCCGAAGGGATGCTGTGGGGGACCACGGTGCGCAGCCCGCATCCCCGGGCCAAGATCCGCTCGATCGACGTCAGCGAGGCGCTCATGGTGGCCGGGTTGGCCACGGTGCTCACCGCCGACGACGTACCCGGCCGCAAGACCTTCGGCATGGAGGTGCCCGACCAGCCGGTGCTCGCCTGGGGCGACATCCGCTACCAGGGTGAGGCGGTGGCCCTGGTGGCCGCCGACCATCCGGAGACCGCCCGCCGCGCCGCCGCGCTGGTGCGGGTGGACTACGAGGTGCTAGATCCGGTCGTCGACGCCGAGGCGGCGATGGCGCCCGACGCACCCGCGCTGCACCCCAGCGGCAACGTGCTGAAACACGTGAAGGTCCGCCACGGCGACCAGCAACCCACCGCGGACGTCGTCGTCACCGGCGAGTACGAGGTCGGCATGCAGGATCAGGCCCCGCTGGGACCGGAGTCCGGGCTGGCGATCCCGGACGGCGAGGGCGGGATCGACCTCTACGTCGCCACCCAGTGGCTGCACGTCGACCATGACCAGCTGGTGGCCAGCCTGGACCTGCGGCCGGCGCAGATCCGGATGACCATGGCCGGCATCGGCGGGGCCTTCGGGGCCCGCGAGGACATCTCCATCCAGATCCACGCCTGCCTGCTGGCGCTGCGCACCGGCCGGCCGGTGAAGATGTCCTACTCCCGGCAGGAGTCCTTCGTCGGGCACGTGCACCGGCATCCGGCCCGACTGCAGTACGAGCACGGCGCCACCCGGGACGGCCGACTGGTCTGCGTGAAGACGCGCATCGTCTTCGACGGCGGGGCCTACGCGTCCAGCTCGAACGCGGTCTGCCTGAACGCCGCGACCTTCGCCTGCGGACCCTACGAAGTGCCCAACGCGACCATCGACTGCTACGTCACCTACACGAACAACCCGCCGTGTGGCGCCATGCGGGGCTTCGGCGCGGTGCAGGCCTGCTTCGGCTACGAGTCGCAGATGGACAAGCTGGCGGCGGCGCTAGGCATGGACCCGGTCGAGCTGCGGCTGGCGAATGCGATGCGCGAGGGTACGTCGCTGCCGACCGGTCAGCGGGTGGAAGGTCCCGCGCCGGTGGCCGAGATCCTGCGCAGCCTGCGGGCGATGCCGCTGCCGCCGAACGCGGACGGAGCCGGCGAAGCCGAGCGCGACCTGCGCGAGCTACCGGGCGGGGTGTCCAACACCACCCACGGCGAAGGTGTCCGCCGCGGCGTCGGCTACGCCGTGGGCTACAAGAACATCGCGTTCTCCGCCGGCTTCGACGACTACGCCACTGCCCGGGTGCGGCTGTCCGTGGTCGCCGGCGAGCCGATCGCCGAGGTGCACAGCGCCGCTGCCGAGGTCGGCCAGGGCGTGGTCACGCTGCAACTGCAGATCGTCCGCACCGAGCTCGGCGTACAGCGGGCCGTGGTGCTGCCCGCCGACACCCAGGTCGGCTCGGCCGGCTCGTCGTCGGCCTCCCGACAGACCTGGATGACCGGCGGGGCCGTCAAGGCGGCGTGCGAGGCCGTCCGCGAGCGGGTGCTTGCGCTGGCGGCATCCAAGCTCGGCGCCACCGGCCGGCTGGTGCTGGCGGACGGTGCGGTGCTAGTCGCCGACGCGGGAGCGGCGCCGACGCGGGTGTCCACCCTGGCGGACCTGCTGGGGGCCGAGGTGGTCGAGGAGACCGTCGAGTACCGGCACGCCCCGACCGAGGACCTGGACCCGGAGACCGGCCAGGGCAACGCGCACGTCGGCTTCGCCTTTGCCGGCCACCGGGCGGTGGTGGACGTGGACACCGAGCTGGGCCTGGTCAAGGTGGTCGAGATGGCCACCGCTCAGGACGTCGGGCGGGCGCTCAACCCCCAGGCGGTGGAGGGTCAGCTCCAAGGTGGGACCGCCCAAGGCCTCGGCCTGGCGCTGATGGAGGAGATCCAAATCTCCGGTGGCAAGGTGCGCAACCCGTCGTTCACCGACTACCTGATCCCGACCATCCTGGACATGCCGCCAGTCCGGATGGACATCCTCGAGCTGGGTAACCCGGTCTCGCCGTACGGCGTGAAAGGCGTCGGGGAGCCACCGACGATCTCCTCTCCGGCAGCGGTCGCCGCGGCGCTGCGGGCGGCCACCGGCCGGGCGCTGAGGAGGATCCCGGTGCGCCCGGAGCACATCACCGGCCTGCTGGAAACCCGCACCGACGCGGTGCCCGACGACCCGACCAAGCCTGCCCGGATCAGCGCGGAGACGCAGTGACGTGCCCATCTTCCGGCCGAGGTGGCGGCGGAGTTCACCGTCCGGGCCGCCGACTCCGCCGACCTGGCCGCCGGCGAGCCGACCGTGGATGTGACCATCCGGGTACGGCCGACGCAGCGCTCCACGACAGATTGTGTCTGGGATTGGTAGTGTCTAGCGCAGGGACTTGGTACTGTCTCCTGCATGAGATTGGTATTGGCAAACTTAGACGAAGCGGGTCGGCATGGCTGACCGCGAGTACCGGCCTCGGCTGGTGGACCGCTACCTGAGCGAGGTGCTGAGCGACTTCGCCGCCGTGATGGTGACCGGGGCGCGAGCCGTCGGCAAGACGACGACGGCCAGTCAGCTCGCCGTCAACACGGTTCGGCTGGACCGGCCAGGTGTTGCCGCGGCCTACCGCGCCGACCCGGACGCTGCGCTGCGGCGCGCCGCCAGACCCGTGCTTATCGACGAGTGGCAGGAGGTTCCGGCGGTCCTGGGCGCGGTAAAGCGCGCCGTCGATCGCGATCCGAGACCGGGTCAGTACTTGTTGACCGGGAGCGTGCGGGCTCAGCTGCAGAACGAGACGTGGGCCGGTACCGGTCGGGTCGTCCGCATGAACATGTACGGACTCACCGAGCGGGAAGTGACCGGGAGGTTGGCCGCGGAGCCGTCGTTGTTCCTGACCCGACTCGCGCGCTCGGGGATTGACGGCCTCGTGCTCCCGCCGCAGCTACCCGACATCGACGACTACGTGCAGTTGGCACTCCGCGGCGGCTTCCCGGAGGTCGCCTACCGCGACCGGTCCGAGCGCTCCCGCGGCATCTGGATGGCCAGCTACCTCGATGATCTCGTCACTCGGGATGCTGCGCTGGCAGGGCAGGCCAAAGACCCCGCAAAGCTGCGGCGGTACCTCAATGTTCTGGCGCTGCACAACGCCGGAATACCTGCTGACAACACGCTGTATGCGGCCGCGGCGATCAATGCGAAGACCGCCGCGGGGTACGACCAGCTGCTGACTAACCTGTTCATGCTCGACGCCGTACCGGCCTGGGGCACCAACCGGCTAAAGCGGCTCGTCAAGGCACCCAAGCGCTATCTCGTCGACACCGGCCTGGCGGCAGCGGCAGCGGCGCTGACGGCGGCGGACGTCCTGACCGACCCGGACCTGCTGGGGCGTCTCTTCGACGCCTTCGCCACCGCTCAGCTCCGACCAGAGATCGCCCTCATGCACCCGCGACCGGCGGTGCACCACCTCCGGCTCGAGGGCGGCCGCCGGGAAGTAGACCTAGTCGTGGATCTGGGGGCCACCCAGGTCATCGGACTGGAGTTCAAGGCAGCGGCCACCGTGGACACCCACGATGCCAGGCACTTGTTCTGGCTGCGCGACGAGCTGCGTGCGGACTTCGCGGCCGGTGCCGTCCTGCACGCCGGACCGGCGATGTATCAGCTGGGGGACCGCGTCTGGGCGGTCCCGCTGGCTGTGCTCTGGGGCTGATGTCCGCGCACCACTTCCAAAGTCACCGTCGACGGCCGTCTGCCCGGCGAGCGTCGGGCGGCCTCACGGGACCTCGGTGAGCGCCTGGGCGAACTGGGCCGCGTACAGCCGGGCGTAGGCGCCAGCGGCGGCCAGCAGCTCGGCATGCGTACCCTGCTCGACGATCCGGCCGGACTCCATCACCAGGATCAGGTCGGCGTCCCGGATCGTGGACAGCCGGTGAGCGATCACGAAGCTGGTCCGACCTTGGCGTAGCCGGCTCATGGCCCGCTGGATGAGGACTTCGGTGCGGGTGTCCACCGAGCTGGTTGCCTCGTCCAGGATGAGGATGGCGGGCTCGGCCAGGAAGGCTCGGGCGATCGTGATCAACTGCTTCTCGCCGGCGCTGACCGTCGCCCCCTCCTCGTCCAGGATGGTGTCGTAGCCATCCGGCAGGGTGCGGACGAACCGGTCCACGTGCGTGGCCCGCGCCGCGGCGACAATCCGCTCGAAGGACGCGTCCGGCGCGCCGTACGAGATGTTCTCGGCGATCGTGCCGCCGAACAGCCACGCGTCCTGAAGCACCATGCCGGTCCGGCGGCGTAGGTTCTCGCGGGTCATCGCGGCGATGTCGATCCCGTCCACGGTGATCTGCCCGGCGGACACTTCATAGAACCGCATCAGCAGGTTGACCAGGGTGGTCTTGCCGGCGCCCGTCGGGCCGACGATGGCCACGGTCTGGCCCGGTTGCACGTGCAGCGACAGGTCCTCGATCAGCGGCGTGTCGGGGGAGTAGCGGAACGACACGTGATCGAACTCCACCCGACCGCGCACCGAGCTCGGGGAGACTGCAGCCACCGGATCGGGGTCCTGCTCGGTAGCGTCGAGCAGGGCGAAGACCCGCTCAGCCGAGGCCACTCCCGACTGCAGCAGGTTGGCCATGCTCGCCACCTGCGTGAGCGGCTGGCTGAACTGCCGGGAGTACTGGATAAACGCCTGGACCTCGCCGAGGGAGAGAGCTCCGGATGCGACCCGCAGTCCACCGACCACCGCGACCAACACGTAATTGATGTTTCCGATGAACATCATCGCCGGCTGGATCAGGCCGGAGAGAAACTGGGCCCGAAAGCCGGCCGCGTACAGGGCATCGTTGTGTTCGGCGAAGGTGCTGGTTGCCTCCTCCTGCCGGCCGAAGACCTTGACTAGGGAGTGGCCGGTGTACATCTCCTCGATGTGGCCGTTGAGCCGACCCGTGGTGGCCCACTGCTTGACGAACTGCGGTTGAGCGAGGCGACCGATCCGCCCCGCCACGGCGACCGAGACCGGGACCGTCACCACCGCGATCAACGCCAGTAGCGGTGAGATCACGACCATCATGGTCAGTACGCCGACGATGGTCAGCAGCGAGGTCACCATCTGGCTGAGGGTCTGCTGCAGCGTCTGGGCCACGTTGTCCATGTCGTTGGTGACCCGGCTGAGCACCTCGCCGCGCGGCTGGCGGTCGAAGTAGCTCAGCGGCAATCGGGCGAGCTTGGCCTGGGCCTGCTGGCGCAACCGGTAGACCGAGCGCTGGACGATGGTCGCGGTCAGTCGCCCCTGCAGCAGACTGGCGAGCGACGCCCCGACGTACACCCCCGCGACGATCAGCAGAACGCGCTGAACCTGGCCGAAGTCGATCCCGCGGCCGGGCACCAGGTGCATCGACGCCAGCATGTCGGCGAGTCGGCCCTGCCCGCTGGCCCGCAGGTTGCGCACCGTCTCCGCCTGCGTCGTGCCGGGCGGGATCCGCCGGCTCACCACGCCGGAGAAGATTAGGTCGGTCGCCTGGCCGAGGATCCTCGGGCCAAGCACGGACAGGGCGACGCTCGCGGCTCCGAGCGCCAGCGTGAGCGCGATCAGCAGGCGCTCGGGGCGCATGTTGGCCAGCAGCCGACGGCTCGAGCCGCGAAAGTCCAGCGACTTCTCCGTCGGCATTCCACCCATGAAGGCGCCGGGCCCGTGCCGGGCTCCCTGGCCCCCGGCCGGTCCTGGACCGCGGCGCGGGGTCGGCGGCTCCAGGACCGGGGAGGTCGGGGAGCCGGCTGCGGGGGCGGATGCCGCGGCCGGCGGAGACGTCGGTGCGGTCACGCCGCCGCCTCCTGCTCGGTCAGCTGGGACAGCACAATCTCCCGGTAGGTCTCGTCCGTGGCCATCAGCTCGTCGTGGGTGCCGACGGCGACGACGCGCCCCTCCTCCAGGACAACGATCCGGTCGGCGTGCCGGATGGTGCTCACCCGCTGCGCGACGATGACCACCGTCGCGTCGGCGGTGTCGCGGGCCAGGGCGGCCCGCAGCGCGGCGTCGGTGGCGTAGTCCAGCGCGGAGAAGGAGTCGTCGAACAAGTAGATCTCCGGTCGGCGTACCAGCGCCCGGGCGATGGCGAGGCGCTGCCGCTGGCCGCCGGAGACGTTGGTGCCGCCCTGCGCGATCGGCGCGTCCAGGCTGTCGGGCATGGCCGCCACAAAGTCCCGAGCCTGCGCGGTTTCCAGCGCCTGCCACAGTTCGGCGTCGGTGGCGTCGGACCTGCCGTAGCGCAGGTTGGAGGCGACCGTGCCGGAGAACAGGTACGGGATCTGCGGCACCAGCCCGACCGCTACCGAGAGCGCCGCCGGGTCCAGATCCCGGACGTCGACGCCGTCGACGAGCACGCTGCCGCCGGTGGCGTCGAACAGCCGGGGGACAAGATTCAGCAAGGTGGTCTTGCCGCTTCCGGTGCTGCCGATTACTGCGATGGTCTCGCCGGGCCGGGCGACGAGGTCAATGCCCCGCAGCACGGGCTCCTCGGCGCCGGGGTAGCGGAACTCGACGTTGCGCAGTTCAACGTGACCGCGGCCGGTGCGCCGGCGCACCGGGCCCGCCGCCGGCACCACGCTGGGGCTGGTGTCGAGCACCTCCTCGATCCGCTCGGCGGAGACCTCGGCGCGCGGCACCAGCATGAACATGAAGGTGGCCATCAGCACCGACATCAGGATCTGCATCAGGTAGCTCAGGAAGGCCGTCAGGGCGCCGACCTGCATGCCGCCGCTGTCGATCCGGTGCCCGCCGAACCACAACACCGCGACGCTGGAGACGTTCATCACCAGCATTACCGCTGGGAACATCAGCGCCATCAGCCGGCCGATGCCCAGCGAGACGTCCAGCAGCTCGGTGTTGGCCGCGGCGAACCGGTCCTGCTCGCGGCCGTCCCGCACGAAGGCCCGGATGACGCGGACGCCGGTGATCTGCTCGCGCAGCACGCTGTTGATCCGGTCGATCCGGGTCTGCATCAGGCGGAACAGTGGCCGCATCCGGGAGATGATCGCGGCCACGATGACGGCCAGCACCGGGACGATGATGAGCAGGAGGGCCGACAGCGGCACGTCTTGGTTGAGCGCCATCAGGATACCGCCGACGGCCATGATGGGCGCAGACACGATCATGGTGAACGTCATCAGGACCAGCATCTGGACCTGCTGGACGTCGTTGGTGGTGCGCGTGATCAGCGACGGCGTGCCGAAGTGGCCGACCTCCCGGGCGGAGAATCCCAGCACCTGGTGGAAGATCGCTGACCGGACGTCGCGGCCCACGGCCATGGCGGTCCGGGCGCCGAAGTAGACGGCAACGACGGAGCAGACGATCTGCACCATCGTCACGCCGATCATGATGGCGCCGACATGCAGGATGTAGCCGGCGTCGCCCTTGATCACCCCATTGTCGATGATGTCGGCGTTCAGCGTGGGCAGGTACAGCGTGGCCAGCGTCTGCACCAACTGCAGCGCGACCACCACCGCGATGGCCGTGCGGTACGGCGGCAGGTAGGTGCGCAGGAGCCGGATCAGCAATTGGTCGCCTCTGGGCCGGACGACACCGGGATGCCTGTGGTCACGACCCGCAACCTACCTAGATGCCGGGCTGACGGCTGCCCGGATCAGCCCCGGCCGCGAGGGCCGCGGCATGCCGGTTGTGCTCGGTGATGACGGGCTCCAGGTCCAGGGTGACCACCTCGCCGTCGGCGACTACCACCCGACCGTTGATCACTGTGTGCCGGGCGCGCTGTGGGGCGCAGAAGACGGCCGCGGCCACTGGGTCGGACAGGCCGCCGGCGTAGCCGAGGGTTGCCAGGTCGAGGGTGAAGAAATCGGCGCACTTGCCGGGTTCGAGCGAGCCGATGTCGGTGCGGCCCAGCACTGCGGCGCCGCCGCGGGTGCCCAGCCCCAGGGCCTCGCGGGCGGTCATCCAGTCGGCTGCCCGGCGCGGGTCGGAGGTCGACAACTCGGTCTCCGGCCCCTCCGGCGGTCGGAGGCCGATCTTCAGCCGGGCCAGCAACATCGCCTGACGAACCTCGGCCAGCAGCGCGGACGAGTCGTTGCTGGCCGAGCCGTCGACGCCCAGACCGACGGCAACGCCGGCGGCCAGGTAGTCCTTGACCGGGGCGATGCCCGCGGCCAGTCGCATGTTGGACGTCGGGCAGTGGCAGACCTCGGTGCCCCGGTCGGCGAACAGCCGGATCTCGGCGGCGTCGACGTGGACGGCATGGGCGAACCAGACGTCGTCAGCCACCCAGCCCAGCGAGTCGAGGTAGTCGACCGGACGGCGGCCGAGCGTCTCCAGCGTGTAGCGCTCCTCGTCGAGCGTCTCGGCCAGGTGGGTATGTAGGCGTACGCCGTACCGGCGGGCCAGAGCGGCGGAGTCCCGCATCAGCTCCGGCGTCACGGAGAACGGCGAGCAGGGCGCCAGCGCGATCTGGCACATCGAGCCCGCCCTGGAGTCGTGGTAGCGCTCGATCACGCGCTGGGAGTCGGCCAGGATGGCGTCCTCGTCCTCCACACAGTCGTCCGGCGGGAGCCCGCCGCGGGACTCGCCCAGCGACATGCTGCCGCGGGAGACCACGAACCGGGTCCCGACTTCGGCGGCGGCGGCGATCTGGTCGTCGACCCGGCAGCCGTTGCCGAACACGTAAGCGTGGTCGAAGACGGTGGTTGCCCCGGACAGCGCCAGCTCCGCCAGGCCGACGATGGTCGCGGTACGGGAGGCCGGCGGCGTTCGCCGACCCCAGAGTCGGTAGTGCGCCCGCAGCCACGGAAACAGGTTGGTGTTCTGCCCCGCCGGCAGGTTGCGGGTCAGTACCTGGTCGAGATGGTGGTGGCAGTTCACCAGGCCGGGCAGCAGTAGGTGCCCGGGCAGCTCGAGCACCACGTCCGCGTCGCTCGGGAGCTCGGCCGACGGCCCGACCTGCTCGATTACGCCGTCCCGGGCGAACAGCCCGGCGCCGGGCAGCTCCCGGCGCTGGTCGTCCATCGTCACCAGGATGGTGGCGTTGCGGGCGAGCAGCGTGCCCATTCGGCAGGTCACTCCTTGGCTGGGAG
>JADGOU010000273.1 GCA_017882835.1 Frankiaceae bacterium
CGGTCGGCCGGTACGGCGTCGGCGAGCTCGGCCAGCAGCGTGGACATGTCCTGCGGTTTGACCGCGATCACCAGCGTGTCGGCGGTCTTGGCGGCCTCGACCGCGGGTACTGCCCTGACCCCGTACCGCTCGACCAGCTCCTCGGCCCGGGCCTGGTGGCGCTCGCTGACCAGCACGGACGCGGGCCGCCGGCCGGCTCGCAGCATCCCGGACAGCAACGCCTCGCCCATCCGGCCGCCGCCGAGTACGGCGATCGTCTCGGCCGGCTGTCCTTGAGCCCCCGCGGAGGTCACGACCGGGTCACCAGCGCCCGCAGGAAAAACGCCACGTTGGCCGGGCGCTCGGCCAGGCGACGCATGAGGTAGCCGTACCACTCTTGGCCGTAGGGCACATAGACCCGGACCGTGTGGCCCTGCTCGGCCAGCCGGCGCTGCTCGTCCGGGCGAATCCCGTAGAGCAGCTGGTACTCGAAGTCACCCGGAGTGCGGCCGGCCTTGCGGGCCAGCATGCCCGCGATCTCGATCAGCACCGGGTCGTGGGTGGCCACCATCGGGTACCCGGGCCCGGCCATCAGGATCCGCAGGCAGCGCACGTAGGAGCGGCGGACCTCCACCGGTTCCTGATAGGCCACCGACTCGGGCCCGGTGTAGGCGCCCTTGCACAGCCGCACCCGCGACCCCGCGGTGGCCAGCGCCCGGCAGTCCTCGGCCGAGCGCCGCAGGTAGCTCTGGATGACCGCACCGGTGCCCGGGTAGTCCACGCGCAGCTCGGCGAGCACGGCCAGGGTGGTTTCGGTGGTGGTGCAGTCCTCCATGTCGACCGTCACCGCGGTGCCGACTGCGCCGGCGCTCTCGCAGACGGCCCGGGCGTTGTCCAACGCGAGCTGCCGGTCCAGCCCCATGCCGAGCGCGGAAAGCTTGACTGACACCTCGGCGCCCGCGGTCAGTCCGGCGTCCGCGAGCCGGCCGAGCAGCGTGCGGTAGGCCTTGGTCTGGGCGTCGGCCCGGCCGCCGTCGGTGGTGTCCTCGCCCAGGTGGTCCAGCGAAATCGTCAAGCCGTCGTCGTACAGCCGGCGAGCGACCGCCACGGCGTCGTCGACCGTCGCTCCAGCGACGAACCGCTGGACGAGATCGCGAGACACCGGTGCGGTGGCGACCAACGACTTGACCCGGTCGTTGGCGGCAGCGGACAAGAGCACGCGGCGCAGCACGCCGCCAAGGCTACGACTTGCTCAGGCGGTCCGACGGCGCAGGGTCGCCGCGCCGAGGCCCAAAGCCGCGACGATGCACCCGAGCACAATGCCCAGGTCGGCGAGCACGGCACCCGGCACGCCGGGGGTGGAGGTCACCCGGGTCAGGCCGTCGATGGCGTAGGACAGCGGCAAGGCATTGGAGACCCAGCGCAGCACCGTCTGCATCTGCCCGCGCGGCAGCAGCAGGCCGCACAACAGCAGCTGCGGCAGGATCACCGCCGGCATGAACTGCACCGCCTGGAACTCGCTCGCCGCGAACGCGCTGACGAACAGGCCCAGGGCGGTGCCCAACACGGCGTTGGCGACCGCCAGCACCAGGATCAGCCACGCCGGTCCGGCCACGTGCAGGCCGAGCGGACCCAGCGCGACGGCGGTGGCGATCGCCACCTGCAGCACCGCGAAGGCCCCGAACGCCAGCGCGTAGCCGAGCAACAGGTCGAGCTTGGCCAGCGGCATGGTCAACAGCCGCTCCAAGGTCCCCGAGGTGCGCTCCCGCAGCGTGGCGATGCTGGTCACCAGGAACATCGTGATCAGCGGGAAGACGCCCAGCAGCGGCGCGCCGATCCGGTCGAAGATCTGCGGCTTCCCGTCGTATACCAGGCGCAGCAGCGTCACCAGCACGACCGGTACGACGAGTAGCAGCCCGATCGTGCGCGGGTCGTGGCGCAGTTGGCGCAGTACCCGACCTGCGGTGGCCAGCGTGATCCGCGGGTTCATGCCGAGGCTCCCTCGCGCTCGCGCGCGGCGTCGATCAGCCGCAGGAAGGCCGTCTCGATGTCGTCCGCGCCGGTCTGCCGGAGCAGGCCGGCTGGGGTGTCCTCGGCCAGGAACCGCCCGGTGCGCATCAGGAACAGCCGGTTGCATCGGGTGGCCTCGTCCATCACGTGGCTGGAAACGAAGATCGTGATGCCGGCGTCGGCCAACCGGTGGAACAGCGCCCACAGGTCCCGGCGCAGCACCGGGTCCAGGCCGACGGTGGGCTCGTCGAGCACCAGCACCTCCGGGGCGCCGAGCAGCGCGCTGGCCAGCGATACTCGGGCCAGCTGACCGCCAGAGAGCGATCCGACCAGTTGGTTCGCCTGCGGGGCCAGGTCGACGTCGGCCAGCGCCCGGTCGACGTCGGACGCCGGGGCGTGCAGGACGGCGGCGAAGTAGCGCAGGTTCTCGGCGACCGTGAGGTCGGCGTAGACCGCCGACGCCTGGGAGCGGTAGCCGACCCGGCCGCGCAGCGGCGCCGACCCGGCCGGCATTCCGAGCACCTGGACCGAGCCGCCGGCAATCCGCTGTACGCCGACGATCGCCCGCATCAGCGTGGTCTTGCCGCAGCCGCTCGGTCCGAGCAGCCCCGTCACCGTGCCGGGTTGGACCGAGCAGGAGACGCCGGGCAGAACCTCGTTGCCGCCGCGGACCACCAGCAACCCGTCGACGACCACCGTCCCGCCCGTGCCCGTCACCGCCCCGGCCGTCTCCGACACCGTCCCGCCCGTGCTCGTCACCGCCCCGCCTACCTTCGAAACCGCCGCCTTCGAACTCACCATGTGATGAAATATAGGCCCGACTGAACCACCTGCCAAGCCCTGTCAGCCGCATCATCCGCCGCGATCCCCCCGGCCTCCGTCACGACCCCCGGTCACGCCTCCCGTCGCGGTCGTGGTGCGCGCAGGGCTCGGTCGCGCGGCGTGTCGCGGGCGCTAGCCGCACCACGATCGCTGGCGGTCGGCCGCTGGCGCACCGCCAGGCGCCTGGCGGCTAGCGGCAAGCGGCAAGCGGCAAGCAGCAAGCGGCAAGCGGCAAGCAGCAAGCAGCAAGCAGCAAGCAGCAAGCAGCAAGCAGCAAGCAGCAAGCGAAGCTAGCGCGACGCAGCCATGGACGGTCAGGCCAGATCGCCGGTCAGGTACCGGGACACCGTGGGCGTCAGCGCCGCGATCACCGTCTCGACGTCCGCGGACGCGAGCGGCTCCACCGCCAGCACATAGCGCACCACCGCCAGCCCGACCAGCTGGGAGCCGACCAGACTCGCCCGCAGCCCGGCATCCGGCACGCCCAGCCGGGCAGCCACTCGCTCGAGCAGCGCCTCACGGACGAAGCCGGTAAGCATTCCCGCCGCGCCAGCTTGGGTGAAGCCGACCCGCAGCATGGCCATCAGCGGCTCGCGGGTCTGCGGCGTCTCCCAGAGCCGGAAGAAGGTGCGGACGACCCGTTCGGCCACGCCATCGGGTCCGGCCTCGAACATGGCCGGGATCATGGTGGCTGGTTCCAGCGGCAGGTGCAGAGCCGCGACGAACACCTGCTCCTTGGTGCCGAAGTAGTGGTGCACCAACGCGGCGTCGACGTCGGCGTCGCGGGCGATCCCGCGGACGGTGGTGGCGTCGTACCCGCGTTCGGCGAAGCTGGTCAGGGCCGCCGCCAGAATGGCTTCCCGAGTGCCGCTGTCGCCCGGCCGGCGGCCAACCGAGCGGGCCATCAGCGCTCGGTCCCGGCCGCGGGAACCATCAGTCGGCGCGCCGCGCGACGTACAGCGTCGTCCGAAACGGCTCCCGCACGATCCCGGTCGGGAACGCCTCCGCCAGTGCCCCGCGAGTTTCGGCCAGAAAGCCAACCTGCGCCGCGCCCAGCGCCGCCACGTAGGACTTCGAGCGCAGCCAGGTCTGGTAGGTGTCGAGGTCGAGACTGCGCTCCCACCGGCTGACCGCCATGTCTGGGATGGCGAACAGCCCGGTCGCCCTGAGGTCGGCGACGAAGTCGAAGCTGCGATAGCTACGGATGTAGCCGGTCCCGCTGTCCTCCAGCCGTTGCTGTTGGGTCTCCCACCACGGTTCGCCGTCGGCGGCCACGTCGTTCCACCACAGCGCCAGCGCGCCTCCGGGCCGCAGCACCCGGGCCGCCTCGGCCGCGGCAGAGGGCACCCGCACCCAGTGCCAGGCCTGGGCATAGCAGACCAGGTCCGCCACCCCGTCGGCCAGCGGCAGGGCGTGGGCGTCGGCCTGGGCCGCCGGCAACGTGGGCGCCCGCCGCCGCAGCTGGCGAAGCATGACGATGCCGTGGTCGAGTGCAACCACGGACGCCCCACGGGCGGCCAGCCCGCGGCTGGCGATGCCGGTCCCGGCACCAACGTCGACCACCCGGGCGCCCGCCAGCGGCCGGGCTGCCAGCCGCTCCAGGTCGGCGTACAGCGCGTC
>JADGOU010000274.1 GCA_017882835.1 Frankiaceae bacterium
CGACTCGGCCCACAGCCGCCCGTTCTGGCGCTCCATCAGCTGCCGACTCACGAACAGCCCAAGGCCTAGCCCAACTCGTCCGGTGTCCACGTCCGGACTCTCCTGAAAGAACCGCTCAAAGATTCGCTCGATGTTCTCCGGTGCAACTCCCAGTCCGTCATCGGTGATGGTGACGCAGACGCCGTCGCGCAGCAGGCGGGTCTGCATGGTGATCCGACCGCCGTCTGGCGTGAACTTCACCGCGTTGCTCAACACGTTGATGACGACCTGCTTCACCCGGTCACGGTCGGCCCACACCGTCGGCAGCGGTTCTTGCGGCGGCAGGTACACGACGTTGAGCCGGCGCGCCGAGACCAGCAGATCGTCGAGACAGGACCGAGCCAACGCCTCGAGGTCCATCGGCTGGCGCACGATCCGGACCTCGGTTTCCTGCAGCCGAGAGACGTCCAGCAGGTCGTCGACCATCCGGTGCAGGTGTTCGGCGTCGTGCAGCACGACCTCCAGCAGCTCGTGCACCTCGGCTGGGTCGGTGACCACTCGGTCGACCAGCAGCGACGCGTACTGGTGGATAACGGCCAGCGGCGTGCGCAGCTCGTGCGAGGTGTGCGAGAGAAACCGGTTCTTGGCGGCCAGCATCGCTCGGGTGGCGGCCGCCAGTTCGGACACCTGCCGCTGCCGACGGACGGCGTACTGCAGGGCGTGCACCAGGGCGGCGGGCTCGGCGTCTTTGAGCAGGTAGTCCTGCGCTCCCAGTCGCACCGCCTCGGCGGCCATCTGGGTGTCCTCACAACCGGTGAGCACAACCACGGCCACGTCCGGAACGCTTTCATGCAGCCGGGTGAAGGTCGGCAGACCCGCACTGTCCGGCAGGTTGAGGTCGAGCAGGATCGCGTCGTAGGACTCGGTGTGGGCTCGGCGGAGGGCGTCGGCCAGCCGGGGCACCCGCTGCAGGTTGATGGAGGGCGCGACGCTTCCCAGCCGGGCCGCCAGCAGCAGGGCGAAGGCGGGATCGTCCTCGACCGCGAGCACCCGCGTCTGCGTCGGCACGGTCGGCGCCATCCTCTCGGTTGTTGGCGAGCGTTCGTCGTCGGCACGTCTGTCGGCATGTCGCCGCGTGGACTCAAGCGCTAGCGGGCCGCGGCCACCCCCGCGCTCGACACCGGCGGGCGAGCTACGCTCGGTTGGTGGAGGATCTGCGTGGCGACGGGACCAACCCCCCTTTTCGGCTCGGGGTGATGGGCGGGACGTTCGACCCCGTTCACCACGGTCACCTCGTTGCGGCCAGCGAGGTGGCCGCGTTGTACTCCCTCGACGAAGTCGTCTTCGTGCCGACGGGGCAGCCGTGGCAGAAGTCGGACCGCGATGTGAGTCCCGCCGAGGACCGGTACCTGATGACCGTGATCGCGACGGCGTCGAACCCGCGGTTCTCGGTCAGTCGGGTGGACCTCGACCGACAGGGTCCGACGTACACCATCGACACCCTGCGCGAGCTCAAAGCGGCGTACGGCGATGTCGAGCTGTTCTTCATCACCGGCGCCGACGCGTTGGCGCAGATCCTCGACTGGCATGCCCCGGATGAGCTTTTCCGGCTGGCCCACTTCGTCGGAGTGACGCGGCCCGGGTTCGTGCTGGCGCGGCAGGAGGAGTTTCCGGTCGGGACCGTCAGCCTGCTGGAGGTGCCGGCCCTGGCCATCTCCTCCAGTGACTGCCGGGCGCGGGTGCAGCGAAACGCGCCGGTCTGGTACCTGGTGCCGGACGGGGTGGTGCAGTACATCGAGAAGCGCCGGCTCTACCACCATCCGGCAGCGGGGGCGGGGTGAGCGGCCGGCACGCCGGTGGCTCGCGGGGCCGCCGGCCGGCCGGTGCGGTACTGGACGCCGCCCCGGACGCCGCCGAACCCCGCAGCCCAGACGTTCCCGTCGGCGAGGAAGTCCAGGGCGGTGGGGCTCGGCATCGGCGAGCGCGAAGTCGGCACGGGCGTCGATCACGACACCGGCCGCTGGCGGTGTTGATCACCGTTCTGCTGTTCGTTGGCGCCGGTGTTGCGGCCGCGGTGTTCGTCGCCGGTGGACCCGGTGGCTCGGCCCAACTGCGGGGCACCGCCGCTGGGCGCACCCAGTCCACCCTGCTGGTGCAACTGCGCGGACCGGACGGAAGCGCGATCGGCAGTGCGCTGCTCGGGCACGATGCGAAGAACGCTCGGGGGTCGATGCTGCTGGTCCCCGACCGAGTGGTCGCCGACGTCCCCGGCCACGGCCCGCTGCCCTACGGCGAGGCGCTGGCGCTGCCGGACCCCGACCTGTCCCGGCAGAGCGTGGCCGACCTGGTCGGCGTGACGGTCGACACGTGGTGGACGATGGACGGCCCCGCTCTGGTCAGGCTGGTGGACCGCGTCGGTGGCGTGCTCGTCGACGTCGACACCGCGGTGCAAGCAGCCACGCCGGACGGCGGCGCCACCATTGTCGTGCCCGCGGGCCGGGCGCAGCGGCTGAACGGGTCGGCCGCGATGTCCTACGCGACGTACCTCGCTGCGGGCGAGGAGCAGGTCGCCCAGCTGCCGCGCTGGCAAGCCGTCCTCCAGGGCGTGTTGCGGTCCCTGCCACCGGGCGCGCCAGCGGCGGGTTCCGCGCTGCAGTCGCTGGGGACCGGCTTGGTGACGTCCGCGCCGGTGAACGTGCTGGCGGGCGTGCTCACTGGGGCGGCGGCCGACCTGCGCGCGGGCGAGTTGGCCGCCGAGACCCTGCCGGTACGGCGCATCGACACCGGCACCGACCAGCCGGCGTACGGAATCGACCGATCCGCGGTGCGCGACCTCGTCGATCGCCAGCTAGCCGACTCGGTGCCGGCCGGGTCCCGGTCGGGAGACAACCGGGTGCTGGTGCTCAACGGAGTCGGTAGGCCCGGACTGGGCGAGCAGGCCCGGGCGCGGCTGCAGTCCGCGGGTCTGGCCTACGTCGGCTCGCGCAACGCCAGCAACTTCGACTACCCACGGTCGCAGGTCCTGGTGTTCGACGACACCCCGCAGGCCCAAGTCCTCGGCCGCCGGGCGGCCGCCGCCCTGTCTCTGCCGCCGGACACCCCGGTGCAGTACTCACCGCAGGCCCAGTCGATCGCCGACGTGATCGCCATTCTGGGCCAGGACTTCCCACCGTGAGACGCTGGTAGCCAGACTCACCGGCCCCCGACACCGCTGCCGGGGCCGACCCGACCTCCTCGCCAACCACTGGGAGCCGCCTGTGCCTGCTTCCGCCCGTGCCGTCTCTCTCGCCGTGTTGGCCGCGCAGGCCGCGGCGGATAAGCTGGCCAGCCACATTGTCGTGCTCGACGTCAGCGAGCAGCTGGTCATCACCGACGTCTTCGTCATTGCCTCTGCGCCCACGGAGCGCCAGGTGGCCGCCATCGTCGACGAGGTCGAGCTGCGGCTTCGGCAGGCGGATGTCCGACCACCCCGCCGGGAAGGCGAGCGGGCCGGTCGCTGGGTACTGCTGGACTTCGTCGACATCGTGGTACATGTGCTGCACGCCGAGGAGCGGGTGTACTACGCCCTTGAGCGGCTGTGGAAAGACTGCCCAGCGATTCCGTTCACCGACACTGTGACGCCGCGCGCGGCGTCGGACTCCTGAGTACCGGTTCCGGGCGACGCGTCGTCCTGCTGCGGCATGGCCGGACCCAGTGGAATGCCGACGGCCGTTTTCAGGGCCAGCTCGACCCCCCGCTGGACGCAACCGGGCAGCGGCAGGCGCACCGGGCCGCCGAGACGTTGGCGGAGGCGACGCTGATGGCCGAGACCCTGGCGGGTGCCCGGCTGAGCGCCATCGTCACCTCGGACTCCCGCCGGGCGTGGTCCACAGCCACCGCGTTGGGCACTGTGACCGGACTGCCCGTCGCGGCGGACCCACGCCTGCGCGAGATGCATCTCGGCGGCTGGCAAGGGTTGCACCGCGACGAGGTGGCCCGGCTGTTTCCGGCCGAGTACGCCGCGTGGACCCGGGGCGAGGACGTCCGCCGCGGCGGCGGGGAAACCTACGCCGAAGTTGGCGTCCGAGCCGGCGCCGCCGTGCGGGACGCGCTTACCGACGTGCCGACGGGCGGCACGCTGGTCGCGGTCACCCACGGCGGGACGGCGCGGGCAGCGTTGGGCAGTCTGCTGGAGCTGCCGCCGGAGCATTGGTGGCGGCTGGCGCCGCTGGGGAACGCGCGCTGGTCGTTGCTCACCGAAGCGACCGGCGGCTGGCGGTTGGCGGCGCACAACGGCGGAGCGGTATCGGCACCGGCGGCGCAGTGCGGGTGATCGAACTACCTGACCACAGAGGCTGTTGCTATCCTCGGCGAAGGCCCGCGGGGGTATAGCTCAGCTGGTAGAGCACTTGCTCGGCAGGCAAGGGGTCAGGGGTTCGAATCCCCTTACCTCCACCC
>JADGOU010000275.1 GCA_017882835.1 Frankiaceae bacterium
CCGCACACGGCTGGGAGGCCGGACTGCTCGGCTACCCAGTCACCGACGAGCTCGGTACGCCGGACGGGCTCGGCCGCTTCAGCCACTTCACCAACGGTTCGATCTACTGGACGGTTGCCACCGGGGCGCACGAGGTGCACGGCGCGATCCGGGCGCAGTGGGCGGCCTTGGGCTGGGAACGCAGCGTGCTCGGATACCCGACCGGTGACGAACAGGCCGAACCGGGCGGTCGCAGCTCGCGCTTCCAGGGCGCGGCGATGTACTGGAGCCCAGGCTCCGGCGCGCACGAGGTGCACGGCGAGATTGCCGCGCACTGGCTCGCCCTTGGCGGCGTGTCCGGCCAGCTCGGCTACCCGGTCACCGACGAGCTCGGTACGCCGGACGGGCTCGGCCGCTTCAGCCACTTCACCAACGGTTCGATCTACTGGACCGTTGCCACCGGGGCGCACGAGGTGCACGGCGCGATCCGGGCGCAGTGGGCGGCTTTGGGCTGGGAGAATGGCCCGCTGGGATACCCAGTCTCCGACGAGCACGACGTCACCGGTGGGCGAGCCGGGTCGTTCCAAGGCGGCGAGGTCATTACGTCGGCGACGACCGGCACCCACGCTGTCTACGGCGACATCGATCGGCGGTACCGATCGATCGGCGGGCCGGACTCACTGCTTGGTCTGCCAGTGACGGAAGAGGTGGACGCGCCCGGTGGGCGGCAGAGCGTGTTCCAGCACGGCGCCATCACCTGGGACCGGCTCACCATGGCCACGACCGTCGTCGTCCAACCGCACTGATGGCGGCATCCTGCCGGCCCCGGCTGGTCGCCGTACCGGCTCCAGCGCTTGATCAACGCCAGGCGCGGGAGCGGTAGTCCGGGTTCGGTCCGAGGATGCGCTCGGCGGCCAGCCGGCCCGACAGCAGCACCATCGGGACGCCGACTCCGGGCCGGGTCCCGGATCCGGCGAAGACGACGCCGGCCACCTTCGGCGCCACGTTGGTCGGCCGGAACGGTCCGGTCTGGAAGAACGTGTGCGCGGCGGCGAACGGCGTTCCCCGCTCCATCCCGCGCGCGGCCCAGTCCGCCGGCGTGGTGGCGTGCTCGACCTCGATGGCGTCGCCAAACCCGACGTACCCCATCCGCTCCAGGTGTCCGACCAGCTCGTCGCGGTAGCGCGGGCCGATCGGGGCCCAGTCGATGCCGGCGTCGAGGTTCGGGGTGGGCGCGAGGACGTAGTAGCTCTGCCGGCCGCTCGGGGCCAGGGCCGGATCGGAGTACGTGGGGTTGGTGACCAGGATGGACGGGTCACCCATCAGCCGGCGCTCGTCGATCAACTCGCGAAAGACGCCCTTCCACGCCCGGCCGAAGTGGATCGTGTGGTGGGTGGTCTGCGCGTACGTCGCCCGGGAGCCGACCAGCAGCAGGAAGCAGGACGGCGAGTAACGCAGCCGGCGAACCCGTCGGGGCGTGACCGACGCGGGCAGTAGATCTCGGTAGGCCACCGGCAGGTCGGGGTTGAGCACCACCACGTCCGCCGGGATGCGCTCGCCGGCGGCAGTGTGCACGGCGACCGCGCGGCCACCGACCACCTCGACTCGGGTGACCTCGGTGCCATAGCAGAACCGGACGCCGTGCTTGTCGGCGGCGCCGGCCAGCGCCGGTGGCACCGCGTGCATACCGCCCTTGGGGAAGTACACGCCGGCTACCGAGTCCATGTAGGCGATGACCGCGTAGATGGCCAGAGCGTCGTACGGCGACAAGCCGGCGTACATCGATTGGAAGGACAGCACCCGCTCGGTGCGCGGATCGTGCAGAAACTGTCGGACCTTCGGCGCAAGCTTGCGAAATCCGCCGATGGCGGCGAGCCGGGCGAGGTTGGGAGTCAGGAGGTCGAATGGCGAGTCGATGTTGCGGTCGATGAAGTCGGCCATCTCGTAGCGGTAGAGCTTCGAGACGAAGTCGACGTAGCGGCGGTAGCCGGCCGCCTCGGCCGGGCCGCAGACGCGTTCCACCTCGGTGGCCATGGCGTCCGGGTCGGCGCGGACGTCGAGGTGCGAACCGTCCGGGTAGAAGGCCCGGTAGAGCGGGTCGACGGGGATGAGGTCGAGCCAGTCCTCCAGTCGCTCGCCGACACAGTCCAGCGCGTCGGCGATCAGGTCCGGCATGGTCAGCACCGTGGGTCCGGTGTCGAACCGGTAGCCGCCGTCGGTCAGCAGGCCGGCCCGCCCGCCGGGGGTGTCCGCGCGTTCGATGACGGTGACCTCGCGCCCGGCGCCGACCAGCCGCAGCGCCGCGGACAACCCGGCTAGGCCGGCACCCACCACGACGACGTGGTCGGTGGGGCCGGGAACGGTGCGCAGGCGAGGCACGGCAATAGGGGAGCCGGGCTCAGAGCCGACGGGTGGTGGCCGTCACGCTGAGCTCGCCGAGCACGATGCGAGCCTCCTCGGTGATCGGGGCCATCGCCAGGGCGGTCCGGGCCTCGTCGGTGCGCTGCGCGATCATGCATTCGACGTCTGCGAGGGCGCCGGTCCGGGTGATGACCTCGCGCAATGCCGTCACGCCGGTGGGGTCCAGGCGGGGGTCGCCCAAGTGCCGGCGCAGCACCGCGGCCTGCCGCGGGTTCGCGCGCTCCGCGGCGGCGGCCACCAGCGCCGTCCGCTTGCCCTCGCGGAGGTCGTCACCCGCGGGTTTGCCGGTCTCGGCCGGGTCGCCGAAGACACCGAGCACGTCGTCGCGCAGCTGGAAAGCCTCGCCCAGCGGCACGCCGTACGCGGTGAAGCTGGCCAGCACGTCCGGACCGGCGCCGGCCAACACGGCGCCGAGGTGCAGCGGACCCTCAATCGTGTACTTGGCGCTCTTGTACCGAGCGACCCGCAGCGCGCGGGCGATCGACGGGCCGCCGAGCACCTGCTCGAGCAGGTCGAGGTACTGGCCGGCCATCAACTCGACCCGCATCTGGTCGTAGACCCGCTGGCCGCGGACCAGGGACTCCGCCGGCAGACCGCTGGTGACCAGCATCTCGTCCGCCCAGATCAGGCACAGATCGCCAAGCAGGATGGCCGCCGACCGGCCGAACCCCTCACCGTCGCCCTGCCAGCCGCTGCCTCGGTGCAGGGTCGCGAACCGCCGGTGCACGGCGGGACGACCGCGGCGGGTGTCCGAGCCGTCCATCACGTCGTCGTGGATCAAGGCGCAGGCGTGCAGCAGCTCCAAGCAGGCCGCAGCGGTGACGATCTCGTCGGAGTCCTCCCCGCCGGCCGCCCGCCACCCCCAGAAGCAAAACGCCGGCCGCAACCTCTTGCCGCCGTCGAGCAAGAACTCGGCGAGGGCATCATGGACCGGCCCCAGCTCATCGCTCACGGCGTCGAGTCGCGGCAGTTGGGCCGACAGGAACGTCGACAGGGCCTTGCGGACCCGTTCGTGGACGTCGTGGCGGTCCAGCGGGTTGCCGGCGACGGCGGTCACTTCTCGCTCCCCGGGACGGTGGCACAGCTGACCTGGCCAGTGAGTTGAGTGACATCGGTTGAGTGCCTTGGTCAGTATCGGGCAGCCGGTCGCAACCCGCGCGGGGGAAGCGCCGGCGGCCAATCCCGTCGCCCGGTAGCCTGATCCAGACATGGAAGCGGCCGAGAGCGTCCTGCCGAAGCGGCATCGCACCGTCGGCGAGCTGCTTGCCGACGGCACCCCGTCGTACTCCTTCGAGTTCTTCCCGCCGAAGACCGACGGGGGCGAGCGCGTGCTCTGGCAGGCGCTGCGGGAGCTCGAGGCGCTGCAGCCCACGTTCGTCTCGGTGACCTATGGGGCCGGCGGCTCCACCCGGGATCGCACCATCCGGATGACCGAGCGAATCGCCACCGAGACCACGCTGACCCCGCTGGGCCACCTCACCTGCGTGGCGGCGACGCGCGCCGAGGTACGCCGAGTGATCGGGCAGTACGCCGACGCCGGTGTCCGGGCCATCCTCGCGCTGCGGGGCGACCCGCCCGGGGGAGTCGGCGCGCGTTGGGAGGCCGGTTGGGAGGCCGCACCCGACGGCCTGGCGCACGCCGAGGACCTGGTCCGCCTGGTTCGGTCGCTCGGGAAGTTCAGCGTGGGGGTGGCCGCTTTCCCGGAAGGCCATCCGGAGTCGCCGGACTTGGCGACCGACGCCCGCTTCCTCGCTCGCAAGGTGGCGGCCGGGGCGGAGTTTGCCGTGACTCAGTTCTTCTTCGACGCCGACGACTACTTCCGGCTGCGGGACGCGGCGTGGTCGCTGGGGTGCCGGGTTCCGCTGGTGCCCGGCGTCATGCCGGTGACCAATGTCCGCCAGATCACTCGGATGGCCGAGCTGTCCGGCGCCGCCTTTCCGGCGGAGCTGGCCGAGCGGCTGTGCGCGGTGGAGGACGACCCGGTGGCGGTGCGCGAGATCGGCGTGGAAGTGG
>JADGOU010000276.1 GCA_017882835.1 Frankiaceae bacterium
TCGGCGCTCCTGCGGCGACACGGCGTTGCGGCGGACCAGCTCATCCTGGAAATCACCGAAGGGGCGCTGCTGTCCAACATCGACAGTGCCGTCACCGTTGCCGATGCGTTGGACACCTTGGGTGTCCAACTTGCCCTCGACGACTTCGGTACCGGGTACTCCTCACTGGCCCACCTCACCGGCTTCCCGCTTCGCATGCTCAAGATCGACCGCGCCTTCGTCGACCCGTTGGACACTGAGCCAGAGCACCGCGACTTCTTCGCAGCCGTGCTGCACCTCGGCCGCAGCCTGCGTCTGGAGGTCGTCGCCGAAGGCGTCGAACGCCCGTCTCAGCTCGTCGCCCTCCAGGAGCTCGGTTGCGACCTGGCGCAGGGTTACCTGCTTGGTCCACCCATGGACGGCGCGGCGATGAGGCTTTTCCTTCGGGGTTCACCGGCGCTCCGAGGCGCCGTTGGACGCGCCGCCACCACTGCCATCGCTCCTGCCTCGCTTCGATAGGCACTCACTCGCGGAGCCGCCGCTGCACCTACGCAGTGGCGCCCACGACGGCCGCCACGCGCACGCCGTACGGCGGCCAATGTGGGCTTGCGGTTGACGCGGCGTCAACTCGTACCCTTCGGGACGGGTCGGCAGCGGCCGGCCCGGACACCATGGTCGAGGAGGCCGGCGGTGGGCTGGTCGATCGCCGACGTGGCGCGGACGTCCGGGGTGACGTCGCGGACACTGCGGCACTACGACGCGGTCGGGGTGCTTGCACCGGCGTGGGTCGCCGCCGACGGCCGGCGGTACTACGAGCAGGCCGAACTGCTGCGCCTGCAGCAGATTCTGTTGCTGCGCCGGCTCGGCCTTGGGCTCGCCGACATCGCCCGCGTGCTGGAGCGCCAGAGCGCGGCGGGCACGGTGGACGCACTACGGCGGCACCGGGACCGGCTGATCGAGGAACGCCGGCGGCTGGACCAACTGGTAGGCACCGTCGAGACGACTATCACCGAACTGGAGAAGGGAGCGGAGATGGCACCGGAGAAGATCTTCAAGGGCTTCGAGCGTAACCCGTACGACGCCGAGGCCCGGCAGCGCTGGGGCGACGAGGCGGTAGACGGCGCCCAGCAGCGGATGCAGGGCTGGTCGTCGGACGACGCCGAGCGAGCCCGCACCGGGTACGCCGCGGTGCACGAGGGTCTCGCCCCGCTGCTGGCCGCCGGCGTCGACGTCAACGATGAGCGGGTGCAGCGGTTGGTCGACGAGCACCACCGGGTGACCTGCTTGTTCTGGACGCCCACCCAGGAGAGCTACCGCGGTCTCGGCCAGACCTATGTCGAGGACGAGCGGTTCCGGGAAAACATCGGTGGCGGTAACGACGCGCTGGTGCGCTACCTCCGCGACGCCATGGCGGTCTACGCCGACAACCGGCTGGGCTGACTAGCCAGCTCAGCCCGCCAGCGAACCTACTGCGGTAGAAGCGGTCAGTACCGGCCGCGGCCGAGCTGCCGGTCGGCTCGCCCGATGCGAGCGCGGCTACGCCCGACGTACGTCGCGACCAGCGCCGCCGCAGCCAGGATCTCCAGCAGCAGCGTGCCGACGCCGCCGACGCCGAGTGCATGACCGACCAGCGTTCCCAGCATCGACCCAGCCACGCCGAGCAGCATGGTCCACAGCAGGCCGATGGGTTGCCGCCCCGGTACGGCGAGTCGACCGAGCCCGCCCACCACGAGCCCGGTCACCGCCGTACTGATGATCCACCAGAGGGCAACACCAATCAGTGGCAGGACGACGAACAGCACTACGAGCAGCCCAAGCACAAACAAGATCACAAGTCGCTACGATAGTCCGCCGTCGCCGCCCACACCAGGCCCCTGGCGTTGCTCCCAGGCCGCCGCCTGGCTGCGCCGGTGCCCGGATACGATCGCCGAGCCGTCGTCGTACCCAGGTCAGCAGTTCGCCGAGGTCGGGAGCCGAAGCCATGAGTCCCGCCAACCCGTTGACCACCGGGTCGACGCGCCCGGAGCCGGTCACCGTGCTGGTCTACAGCGAGAACCCGGCCGTCCGGGAGCGCATCCGCTTCGCGCTCGGCGGGCGGCCGTCGCGGGAGCTGGGTCGAGTGGAGTACGTCGAGGTCGACACCGGTGAGGGTGCGGTGGCCGCGGTGGATGCCGGCGGGATCGACCTGTGCATCCTTGACGGGGAGTCCTGGCCGACCGGTGGCATGGGCGTCAGCCGCCAGCTCAAGAACGAGGTCGCAAACTGTCCGGCCATCCTGCTGCTCGTCGGGCGGCGGGATGACGCCTGGCTGGCGAAGTGGTCCCAGGCGGACGCGGTGCTGGCGCACCCGGTGGACCCGATGGCCACGGTGGAGGTGGTGACCCGGCTGCTCACCGAGCGGGCCGGCAGGCCGCCAACACTGCGGCCGCGGTAGCTCCGCCAACCGTGCCCACCTGGCCCGCACTGCTCAGCGCGCTGCTGCGCGGGGAGTCGCTGGTGTCGGCCGACTGCTCCTGGGCGATGGGGCAGATCATGGACGGGGAGGCGACCCCGACCCAGGTCGCCGGCTTCGTCGTCGGCTTGCGGGCCAAGGGCGAGACGGCGGCCGAGGTCGCCGGGCTGGTCGAGACGATGCTTGACCGAGCGGAGCCGCTGGGGCTCACCGGGCTCGCCGTCGACACCTGTGGCACCGGCGGCGACCGGTCGTCCACCGTGAACATCTCGACCATGGCTGCGCTGGTGGTCGCCGGGACGGGGGCGCAGGTCGTCAAGCATGGCAACCGGGCGGCGTCGTCGGCGTGCGGGTCCGCCGACCTGCTGGAGGCGCTCGGGGTCGCCGTCGACCTGCCCCCGGCGGCGGTGGCCACGTGCGCGACCGAGGTAGGGATCACCTTCTGCTTCGCCCCGCTGTTTCATCCGGCGCTGCGGCACGCGGCCCTGCCGCGGCGCGAGCTCGGCGTGGCCACGGTGTTCAACTTCCTCGGACCGCTGACGAACCCGGCCCGGGTGCGGGCGCAGTCGGTGGGCGTCGCCGACGCTCGGATGGCCGCGGTGATGGCCCAGGTGCTGGCCGACCGGGGAGTGTCGGCACTGCTCTTTCGCGGTGACGACGGGCTGGACGAGCTGACAGTTACGACCACGTCCCGGGTGTGGGAGGTGACCGGCGGCGAGGTCCGGGAAGTCGCGTTCGACCCCGCGGACGTCGGGCTTGCCCGCGCCGCCGCCGGGTCGCTGCGGGGCGCCGATGCCGCGCACAACGCGGAGGTGACTCGGCGGGTGCTCGCCGGCGACCGCGGCCCGGTGCGCGACGCCGTACTGCTCAACGCCGCGGCGGCCCTGGTGGCGCTGGACGCCGCGGCGGCGGCCGGGGGCGGCTCAGTTCCATCGGCCGCACCGTTGGTTGACCGGCTGCGGGCGGCGCTGGGCAGGGCGGCCGCGTCGGTGGACTCCGGTGCCGCGGCGGACGTGCTGTCCCGGTGGGTGGCGACCAGCCGCAGACTGGCTGCCGACGGGTGACGCTCGCTGGCCACACCGAGCCGAGACCCGCGTGACGCGAATGTTCAAGCCCGATTCGGTCGCGGGTCCATAGAGTCCTCGCCATGACCTCTTCGACCGATAAGACCGCCGATCTGCTGGCGGCGGTGCTCGCCGACCTCGCCCGGGTCGTCGGCGGCATCACCCCCGAGCAACTGCACGATCCGACCCCCTGCACGGAGCTCGACGTCGGGCAGCTGCGCAACCACGTGCTCGGCTGGCTGAGCACCTTCGCCGCCGGCTTCACCGACCCCAATGGCCAAGCGCCCCGGGCAGACATCAACGGGTATCAAGCACCCGCCGACGCCGCCACCGAGGTACACACCGCGGCGGACCTCCTCGACCGAGCCATCCGCAGCGGCGCCGCCGAGCGGCCCCTGCGGCTCGGGGACAGCGCCATGCCCGGCGAACTCGCGCTCGGCATGATCTTGTGGGAGTACCAGGTGCACGGCTGGGACCTCGCCCGAGCCACCGGACAGCCATGGTCGCCACCCGCTGCGGCGGCGGCGGAGTCGCTCACCTTCGCTCCCGCCATGCTCACCGATGACTACCAGGGCGAGGGCAAGGCGTTCGGGAGGCCGGTCGACGTGCTCGACGACGAACCGCCGCTGGACCGACTGCTCGGCCTCTCCGGCCGGGACCCTCGCTGGTCCGCCTCCTGACAGCAGCCCGAGCGACAGCGCTCTCCACGCAACCAACGGAGTTGTGCGGCAGAACGAGCCGCCGGCGGCTCATTTCGTCGCACAAGTCGGCGGTGGCTCCGGCTCTTTGAGGTGCGACTGAAGTTACGATCACTCAGCACGTCCCGACAGCCGCCGTCTCGCCGACAATCCGCTGCCGGCACTGACGGGAGCCCTGCCGCGCTGCTTGAGGCGGGCCGTAGTCTCCGGC
>JADGOU010000030.1 GCA_017882835.1 Frankiaceae bacterium
GCGGTTCGTTGCCAGCTCTGCCGGCGATGCTTGGTCTGGCGGGCCGAGAAGCGCCAGCAAGCGCTTGGTTAGACCCAGACCCAGCTAGACCCAGACCTAGCTAGACCCGGGCGAGCGGTGCCCACGGCGGCCGCCTGCGCGCGGACCGCCTGGTTGCTGCTCGGCTCGGGGAGGGCGGCGCCGCCACAAAGGGGGCTGAGCCGCGGACGGCGGGGCACACCGGCCGCGCTGCTGCCGCCGCGGCCGCTATAGACCAGCAGGCCGTTGACCGGGTCGGGTACGGCGTCCAGCGCGGCGCACACCGCCGGCGTGGCGCGAAAATGGAGCCAGTCGGCCTCGTCCGCGAACGCCACCTCGAAGATGACGCCCCAGTCCCGGGCTCCCCAGCCCCATTCCTTGGCCCCGTGCGTCACGGCCGTCTCGGCCAGGCGCTCGCCGTACGCCGTCCGCCACATCGCGGCCGCGGCGTAGTCGGCGTCCAGTACCTCGATCGTCCAGTACTCCACACCGGCAAGGGTCCACCCGATGCGGCGGTTGGACAAGACCGACCGACCGCACTACCGGGTGGATGCGGGGACAAACGGGGGTCGCACCACCCGCAGGGTCGAGGGCCGACCCCGCACGTCGATGCGGACCTCGGCTCCCGGCTCCACGCCGCGGCGCAGCAGGGCCAACCCGATCCCCTTGCGCAGCGTCGGGGAGAAGGTGCCGCTGGTGACCTCCCCGACCGGCTCGCCGGCCTGCTCCCCCGCTGCCGCCGTCACCACCATGTGCGGGCGCGGGATCCCGCGGTCCAACGCCGCCAGCCCCCACAGCAGCCGGGCCGCGCCCCGCTCCCGCTCCGCGACCAGCGCGTCTCGGCCCCAGAACCGCGGCTTGTCCCAGCCGACCGCCCAGCCGGACCGGGCCTGCACCGGCGTGATGTCCAGGGAGAGGTCCTGGCCGTGCAGCGGGTAGCCCATCTCGGTGCGCAGCGTGTCGCGGGCACCCAGACCGGCGGGCCGCCCACCGAGGGGCGCGGCCGCTGCCAGTAGCGCGTCCCACAGCCGCCCGGTCGAGTCCCAGTGCGGCAGCAGCTCGTACCCGTGCTCACCGGTGTAGCCAGACCGGCAGACGATCACCTGCTCGCCGCCCCAGTCGGAGCTGACAAAGGACATGTAGTCGTGCCCGGTGGGCAGCCCGAGCCGCTCGAGCACCTCGGCCGAGCGGGGGCCCTGAACGGCCAGTACGCCGAGCGAGCGATGCAGGTTGGCGACCTCGACGCCGGCGGGCGCGGCCGCGGTCAGGCGGCGCAGCACCCCGGCGGTGTTCGCCGCGTTCGGCACCAGGAACACCTCGTCGTCCGAGCGCAGGTAGGCGATGAGGTCGTCGACCACGCCGCCGGTCGCGTCGTCGCAGCACAGCGTGTACTGCGCCTGCCCCGGGGCGATCCGCGCGAGGTCGTTGGTCAGCGTGGCGTTGACGAAGTCGCGGGCGCCGCGCCCGCGCACCACGCCCTTGCCGAGATGGCTGACGTCGAAGATCCCTACCGCCTGCCGGACCGCCGCGTGCTCCTTGAGTACCCCGCCGTCGGGGTACTCGATCGGCATTTCCCAGCCGCCGAAGTCGGCCATCTTGGCGCCCAGACCGACGTGGCGGTCATACAGCGGAGAGTGGTACAGCGGCGGGCCGGCTGCGGCTGCGGCTGCGGAGGCAATCATGCGGACAGACGCTAGTGCGTCCCCCGCCACCTCGGCGGGGGACAAACGACACTGCATCGACGTAGCACCCGGCCGCCTTGCTGGTCCTTGCCCTTGCTGGTCCTTGCCCTTGCTGGTCCTTGCCTGGGCCGTTTCACCCGAGTAGTGCGCTACGGGCTCCGACCGAAGTCAACGTTGCCCTCAACGTCGGCAAGCCCGCTGCCGGGCCGCTACTTGCGAAACGCATCCTTGAGCTTCTGGCCGGCGCCTTTGAGGTTGCCGGCGATGCGATCGCGCTGGCCTTGGGATTGCGTCGACTCATTACCGGTGGCGCCGCCGAGCCGCTCCCTGCCTCTGCCGGTGAGCTCCTGCAGTTTGTTTCGAGCTTTGTCGAGCGTGCTCATGGTCGGGTCCTTTCCTCTCGGGTGGTTCTGATCGGCTGGCGGGCTCGGCCACGCGGCGCTGCCGGCTGACCGCCAAGCTTGATCTGGGCGCCAAGACCGGCTCCGGGGGGAGTTCGTTGCCACCATCTCCGCGGGGAGCACAGCGCTTTGCGAGCGTTCCGACCGCCGAGGGTAGGACCTGACGCCTCTTGCAACCGTACATGAGTACGCGACCGGGCTGACAAGAGGGCGGACCAGCCGGGCCACGGCGCGCGGAGGAGGACCCGTGCCTGATTCAGTGCGCTAGTGGCGCTCCGACGCTGAAGCGGGCGGCGCGGCGCTGCAGCCGGTGCTGGTGACTGCGGGGCAGGTGCGGCACCCGTCCCTCCGGGTCGGCGAAGAACACCCGCTTCGCCAGCTCGATCAGCACGAGGTAGCCGACGACCATGCCGGCCAGGGCGAGGAAGAACCGGGCCGGCAGGTGCGCAAAGCCGAGCACATCCGAGAACGGGGACAGCGGGAGGACGGCCCCGATGAGGACAGTCGTCAGCGCTGCGAGCAAAAGGGGAACGCTCGGACGGCTGCGGGTGAACGGGCTGCGTCGGGTGCGGATCGCAAAGATCACCAGGGTCTGGGTGGCGAGGGACTCGGCGAACCAGCCAGCGCGGAAGAGGGCCGGCCCGGCGTGAAAGACCCCCAGCATGATCGCGAATGTGAGGAAGTCGAACAGGCTGCTGACCGGGCCGAAGAAGACCATGAACCGGCGGATGAAGGCAATGTCCCAGTGCGCCGGAGCCCGCAGCTGCTCGGGGTCCACCCGATCGGTCGGGATGGTCAGCTGGCTGGCGTCGTACAGCAGGTTGTTGAGCAGGATCTGGCTCGGCAGCATCGGCAGGAAGCTGAGCACCGCGGAGGCGGCTGCGGCGCTGAACATGTTGCCGAAGTTGCTGCTCGTGCCCATCAGCACGTACTTGATCGTGTTGGCGAAGATGCGCCGGCCTTCGGTGACCCCGTCGGCGAGGACGCCAAGGTCCTTCTCCAACAGGACGACGTCGGCGGCGTCCTTGGCGACATCGGTCGCGGTGTCCACGCTGATACCGACGTCCGCGGCGTGCAGCGCCAGCGCGTCGTTGACACCGTCGCCGAGGAACCCGACGGCGCGGCCGCGGCGGCGCAGCAGCGTGATTAGTCGGGCCTTCTGTTCCGGGCTGACCCGAGCGAAGATCGTGGCGGTCTGCGCGGCCGCAGCCAGCGCCTCGTCGTCCATGCCGGTCAGGTCGGCGCCGCTCAGCGTCCCGCCGGAGACCAGGCCCAGGTCGGCGCATACCTTCTCGGCGACGAGGGCGTTGTCCCCGGTACAGACCTTCACGGTCACACCGAGTGCGGCGAGGCGCTGCAACGATGCCGAGGCGGCGGCCTTGGGCCGGTCCAGGAAGATCAGGAAGCCCGCCAACGTCAGGTCGGTCTCGTCGGCGGCGGTCGGAACGGTGAGGTCGCCGGCGGCCCGGCTGGCGACAGCGACCACGCGACTGCCGGCGGCGAACTGCGCCTGCAGGGTGCCCTCGGCGCCGGCCGGGAGCGTCCGACAGCGGGGGAGCACCGACTCCGGGGCTCCCTTGACCACCAGCTGCTGGGAACGGTCGGGGCCTCGCACCACCGCCGAGGTCATCCGCCGGTCGTGGTCGAAGGGCAGCAGCCCGAGCCGGACGTAGCCGACGAGCGGTTGGGTTGTGGCGGCGGGGGCCGCCCACAGCGCCGAATCCAGCGGGTTCCCGCCGACCGAGCCGGTCGTGCCAGTGGCCGGGTCGGTCTCGGTGGACAGCAGGCCGAGCCGCCGCACCTGCTCAGAGTCCGCCCCGGCGGCGTCCAGCGCGGCAGTGAAGGTGATCTGGCCCTCGGTCAACGTCCCCGTCTTGTCGGTGACCAGCACGTCCATGTCGCCGAGGTCTTCGATGCAGACCAGCCGCTTGACCAGCACCTTGCGCTTGGCCAGCTGCCGGGACCCGGTCGCCAGACTGGTGCTGACCACCGCCGGCAGCAGCTGCGGGGTGATCCCGACCGCGATGGCCAGGGAGAACAGCAGCGACTGGATCAGCGGCCGGTGCAGCACCAGGTTCGCCACCAGGATCAGGCTGGTCAGCGCCACCGCCACCTGCAGCAGCAACACCGAGAAGTGCCGCAGCCCGGCCTGGAAGTCCGTCTCGGGCTGGCGCTCGCCCAGCCCCAGGGCGATCCGACCGAACTCGGCCTGTCCCCCGGTGGCCACCACCACGCCCATGCCGGTGCCCGCGCGCACCACCGTTCCCATGAACGCGCTGCCGGCCAGCTCGGCCAGCGCCGAGCCCGCCGCGACCGGCGGCACCCCCTTGTCGGCGGGCAGTGACTCCCCGGTGAGCACGCTCTCGTCGCACTCCAGACCGCTCGTGCTGAGCAGCCGTAGGTCGGCGGGAACCACCTCGCCAAGGACGAGGCGGACGACGTCGCCCGGGACGAGCTCGGTCACATCGACCTCGACGGACCGGCCGCTGCGCTGCACCACCACCCGGTGGCTCACCTGGGAGTGCAGCGCCTCGGTCGCCCGCTCCGCCCGGTACTCGTTGGCGAACCCCAACCCGATGCTGGCCAGCAGGATGACGCCGATGACGACCGTGTCGGTGCGCTGGCCGAGGAAGAAGGAGACGAGAGCGGTGACCGCCAACAGGATCAGCACCGGGCTCTGCAACTGCCGGCCAAGCACCCGCAGCGGCTGCGCGTGGTGGGTGCGCACCGCGTTCGGGCCCACCAACGCCAGCCGCCGCCGGGCTTCGTCGGCGTCCAGACCGGCAGGAGTGCTGCCAAGTTCGCTCAGCACTTGGGCCGCGGGGACGGCGGCCGCCTCGCTGACCGGCATCCCGGGCAGCGATCCGGCATCGGCGTGGTGGCGGGCGTCGGCGTGCGCCGGGGTACCCGCGCGGGCCGTCATGATCGGGCGCTGCCAGTCAGGACCCGCTCGACCCCGGCCGCGATCTCCAGGTCCTCCCGGGCGGCGACCACGAGGGTGCGGACCCCGGCTGCGCCGGCACCGATGTCGGTGTCGGGCCGTGCATCGGCGTTGAGCTGGTCGTCGATCCGGACACCGAGGTGGGCGAGCCGGTTGGCGGTACGTCGCCGTACCTCCGCGGCCCGCTCGCCGACCCCGCCGGTGAACACCAGCGCATCAAGGCCGCCGAGGCCGACGGTCATGGCGGCGACGCTGCTGGCCAGTCGGTGCACGTAGACCTCCAGCGCCAGCTCGGCGTCGGGGTCGGCGCGGCCGAGCAGCTCGCGCATGTCGCCCGTGCCCGCCAGGCCGAGCAGCCCCGAACGGTGCTCGAGGGTGTCGGCGACTTCGCGCGGGGCGAGCCGCTCGTGCTCCTCCAGCCAGATGAGCAACCCCGGGTCGACCGACCCGCTGCGGGTCGCCATCACCAGCCCGTCGAGCGGGGTGAAGCCCATGGTGGTGTCGACGCTGCGGCCGTCCAGGACCGCCGCGAGCGACGCGCCGGCGCCGAGGTGGCAGGACACGACCCGCCGGGCGCGGGGAACCAGCTGCTGCGCGCGGCGGGAGGCCCAGGCGTGGGACAGGCCGTGGAAGCCGTAGCGGCGCACGCCCCAACGGTCCCGCCACTCGGCCGGCAGCGCGTAGGTGTAGGCCGCGGGCGGCAGGGTGGCATGAAACGCCGTGTCGAAGCAGGCGACGTGCGGTACGGCGGGCAGCAGGCGGCGGGCGGCGTCGAGGCCGTGCAGGGACTTCGGCTGGTGCAGCGGCGCCAGGTCGACGAGGTCGCGCAGGCGCCGTTCCACATCGTCGTCGACCACCACCGGTTCGATGAAGTCCACCCCGCCGTGCACGATCCGGTGCCCGACCGCGTCCACCTCCGGCGCCACCGGGGGGAAGCCGTCGTAGGCGGTGACCAGCTCACCGCCGACGACGAGGTCGACCTTCAGGGAGCTGGACCCGGCGTTGACGACGAGGACGCGCACCTCAGGACGGCCAGGTCCAGCCGGAGACCTCCGGCAGGTCCTCGCCATGTTCCCGGGTCCAGGTCCGGGCGCGCAGCCGGGCGTCGGTCATCTGCTGGCGCAGCCGGGCGGCGCGCGGGCCGAGCCCCGGGACCCGGTCGATCACGTCGATGACCAGGTGGTAGCGGTCGAGGTCGTTGAGCATGACCATGTCGAAGGGCGTCGTGGTCGTGCCGTTCTCCTTATAGCCGCGGACGTGGAACTCGGCGTGGTTGGTGCGCCGGTAGGTGAGCCGGTGGATCAGCCAGGGGTAGCCGTGGAAGGCGAAGATCACCGGCCGGTCGGAGGTGAACAGCGCATCGAACTGCGCGTCGGGCAGGCCGTGCGGGTGTTCGGCCTCCGGCAACAGCCGCATCAGATCCACCACGTTGATCACGCGGGTGGCCAGCCCGGGTAGCTCCCGACGCAGGATGTCAGCGGCGGCCAGCGTCTCCAGGGTGGGGACGTCGCCGGCACAGGCCAGTACGACGTCGGGCAGGTGCTGGCCGCGATCACCGCCGGCGTCCAGGAGCGCCTCGGTGCCGGCCCAGTCCCAGATGCCGAGCCCGCGCGCGCAGTGCGCCACCGCCTCCGCCATCGGCAGGTAGTCCAGCTCCGGTTGCTTGCCGGCGACGACCACGTTGACGTAGTGCCGGGAGCGCAGGCAGTGGTCGTAGGTGGACAGCAACGTGTTGGCGTCGGGCGGCAGGTAGACCCGCACGATGTCGGGTTTCTTGTTCATCACCACGTCGAGGAAGCCGGGGTCCTGGTGCGTCGACCCGTTGTGGTCCTGCCGCCAGACGTGCGAGGACAGCAGGTAGTTCAGGCTCGCGATCGGGCGTCGCCACGGCACGTGCTCGCTGGCCTCCAGCCACTTTGCGTGCTGGTTGAACATCGAGTCCACGATGTGGATGAAGGCCTCGTAGCAGGTGAACACGCCGTGCCGGCCGGTGAGCAGGTAGCCCTCCAGCAAGCCCTGACACAAGTGCTCGGAGAGGACCTCGACCGAACGCCCGGTCGGGGACAGCCGGTCGTCGTACTCGCCAACCTCGGCGTACCACTTACGACCGCCCACGTCGAGCACGTCCTGCAGCCGGTTACTGGCGACCTCGTCCGGCCCGAAAAGCAGGAAATTGCTGGGGTTTGCGGCCGCGATGTCGCGCAGCCAGCCGCCCAGCGCGCGGGTGGCCTCATGCGCCGTGACGCCGCGCCCCGGTACGTCGACGGCGTAGTCGCGGAAGTCGGGCAGCTCCAGGTCCTGCAGTAGCGCACCGCCGTTGGCCACCGGGTTCGCGCTCATCCGCCGCGCCCCCGCCGGCGGCAGCGCCAGCAGCTCGGGTACCGGCCGGCCGTCGGAATCAAAGAGCTCTTCGGGTCGATAGGAGCGCAGCCACGCCTCCAACGCCTGGCGGTGGGTCGCGTCGGTGCGCACCGCCGCCAGCGGTACTTGATGCGCCCGGAAGGTGCCCTCGACCTGCTGACCGTCGACCCGGCTCGGCCCGGTCCACCCCTTCGGCGTCCGCAGCACGATCATCGGCCAGGCCGGCCGGGTCCGCCGTCCCTCGGCCCGCGCGCCGTGCTGGATGGCGGCGATCCGGTCCAGGCAACGGTCCAGGGTGCCGGCCAGCGCCTGGTGCACCTCGGCCGGGTTGGTGGTCAAGTCGGCGCTGACGACGTACGGGTCGTAGCCGTAGCCGCGCAGCAGCTCCAACAGCTCGGCCTCGGGGATCCGGGCCAGCACCGTCGGGTTGGCGATCTTGTAGGAGTTCAGGTGCAGCACCGGCACTACCGCCCCGTCGCAGGCCGGGTTGACGAACTTGTTCGCGTGCCAGCTCGCCGCCAGCGGCCCCGTCTCCGCCTCGCCGTCCCCGACGACACAGAACACCACCAGGTCCGGGTGATCCAGGGCCGCGCCGTAGGCGTGCAGCAAGGAATAGCCGAGCTCCCCGCCCTCGTGGAAGGAACCCGGGGTCTCGGGCGCGCAGTGACTCGGTACGCCGCCGGGAAAGGAGAACTGGCGGAACAGCCGAGCCATCCCCCGCGCGTCCCGGTCGATCGACGAGTACAGCTCCGAGTACGTGCCCTCCAGCCAGGCGCAGGCGTTCGGCCCGGGACCGCCGTGGCCCGGTCCCATGACGTAGACGGCGTCGAGGTCCCGGGCTCTGATCACCCGGTTGGCGTGGGTGTAGAGCAGGTTGAGACCCGGCGTAGTGCCCCAGTGACCCAGCAGCCGCGGCTTGACGTGCTCGGCTGCCAGCGGCTCGCGCAGCAGCGGGTTGGCCATCAGGTAGATCTGGCCGACGGCGAGGTAGTTCGCCGCTCGCCACCACGCGTCGAGCAGCTTCAGCTCCGCCGCGCCCAGCGGGCCGGGGACGTCGGCAAGGGTGTATCCGGCGGGCGGGACGGTCTTGCCCTGTCCGGTGGAGACGTCATCGGCGGCGGTGTCGCCACCGATCGACGCTGGCGTGCCGGTGGGACCTGCGCTGTGCGTGCTCGTCATTGATGCTGACCTCTCCGCCGGCGGTGAGTCCGATGCGCTCACCCTGGCACGACAGCAGCCCGCCGAACCACGTCTGGTCATGGTGCGACAGGTCATGGTGCGACTGGTCAGGCGACGTCGAGCACGACCTTGCCGCGGACGTGGCCGTGCTCGGCGTACTCCACCGCGGCGCGAACGTCGGCGAGCGGATACCGCCGGTCGATGTGGACGCGGACCGCGCGCTCGTCGATCAGCCGCGCCAGTTCGGCGAGATCGTCGATATCGGGACGGACGAACAGGTACTGGCCGCCAAGTCGCTGCACGGCTGCGGCGTCGATGACCGAGACCAGCCGGTGGGCGTCCTTGACCAGCGACGGGGACATCTCCAGCGCCAAACCGCCGACGAGGTCGACAACGGCGTCGACGCCGTCCGGCGCCAGCGCCCGCACCCGCTCGGCGAGTCCCTCACCGTAGTTCACCGGATCGACCCCGAGCTGGCGCAGATAGTCGTGGTTGCGGCTGCTGGCGGTTCCGATCACCTGTGCACCGAGCGCTACCGCTATCTGCACCGCGAAGCTCCCCACCCCGCCGGCCGCCGCGTGCACGAGCACGACGTCACCGGGGCCTACCCCGGCCTTGTCCGTCAGGGCCTGGTAGGCGGTCAGTCCGGCCAGCGGGACGCAGGATGCCTCGGTGGCGTCCAGCGAGCGAGGCGCGGCGGCGATCCCGCGAGCCGGCACCGCCACGAGCTCCGCCCAGGTTCCCTCGCCGATGAAGTCCTTGCGGGCGTAGCCATAGACGTGCTCGCCGACCTCGACGTGTGTCACCGCCGGCCCGACGCGAACAACGTCACCGGCGACGTCCCAGCCCGGCACCAGTGGCTGCACGGTAGGGAATGCGGCGTCGAGGTATCCACGCACGATCCTGTAGTCGACCGGGTTGATGCTCGCTGCGGCGACCCGGACGAGGACCGCATCGGGCCACACCTTCGGCTCGGGACGCTCGTCGAGCTCGAGCACCTCTGGCCCGCCGTACTGCTTCGCCACCACTGCCCGCATGCAGACATTGTGCCCCCGGCCGCTGCGGCGGAACCGCGTCCGATCCCGGCCCGGTGGCCCGTCGGTACGATCAACGATGGCCGCAGTTCACACCGACGACAGGACCAGCCCACCGTGACCACGCTGTCCGCCTCCGCCGCCACCCCCACCAGCGTCCCCGCGGATGCGCTCGTCGTTGGGGTGGGCCAGGGGCCGGACGGACCAGTGGTCGCCGGTGGGGCCGAGTCCCTCGACGCCGACCTCGGTGGCCGGCTGGGCGCCGTACTCGCCGACCTGGCGGTCACCGGCAAGGAGGGCGAGGTCACCCGGTTTCCTACCCTCGGCGCCACCCCGGCGGCCTTGGCCGTCGCGGTCGGACTCGGCCGCGTACCCGCCGACGGCGCGCCGTACGACCCGGAGTCCCTGCGCCGGGCCGCGGGCAGTGCGGTGCGAGCGCTGGCCGGCGTACGCCGAGCGGTGCTGACGCTGCCGCTGGCCAACGTGGGCGCTCGCCAGCCGGAACCTGCGCCCGACGACCTCCGCGCCGTCACGGAAGGGGCGCTGCTCGGGTCCTACGGCTTCACCCGCTACCGCACCCGCGACCCCGGCAAGGACCCGGTGGCCGCGGTGGTGCTGGCGGTGGACGACGCCGGGCAGCGGGCGGCGAAGGCGGTGCTGGCCCGGGCGGAGGCGGTGGCGAGCGCGGTCGCGCTGGTCCGCGACCTGGTCAACACCCCGCCCGGCGACCTACACCCGGTCGAGTTGGCGGCGGCCGCCGTCGAGGCGGGCGCCCGCCTTGGCGTGCAGGTCGACGTGCTCGACGAGAAGGCGCTGCGCAAGGCCGGGTACGGCGGGATCCTCGGCGTCGGCCAAGGCTCCGCCAATCCGCCGCGGCTGATCCGGATGGCCTACCTGCCCGGCCGTGCCGGGACCACCGTCGCGCTGGTCGGCAAGGGCATCACCTTCGACTCCGGGGGGCTGTCGCTCAAGCCGGCGGCGGCGATGGAGTGGATGAAGATGGACATGGGCGGCGCGGCTGCCGTGATCGGCGCCACGACCGCCGCGGCGGCACTGCGGCTGCCGATCAACGTCATCGGCTACGCACCCACCGCGGAGAACCTGCCCGGCGGCAGCGCGATCCGCCCGGCCGACGTGCTGACGATGTACGGCGGCACCAAGGTCGAGGTGCTCAACACCGACGCCGAGGGCCGGCTCGTCCTCGCCGACGCGCTGGTGCGGGCCGGGGAGGACACCCCCGACTACCTCGTTGACGTGGCCACCCTGACCGGGGCACAGCTGGTCGCGCTCGGCAGCCGGGTGGCCGGCGTGATGGGCGATGACACTATGCGCGACCGCGTCGTCGCCGCGTCCCAGCGGGCCGGCGAGGCGATGTGGCCGATGCCGTTGCCGCCGGAGCTGCGCGCCTCGCTGGACTCCGACGTCGCCGACCTGAAGAACATCGGCGACCGCAACGGGGGGATGCTCACCGCCGGGCTGTTTCTCAAGGAGTTCGTGCCGGCCGGCGTGCCGTGGGCACACATCGACATCGCCGGTCCCGCGTTCAACCTCGGTGACGCCTACGGGTACACCCCCAAGGGCGGCACCGGAGCGGCCGTGCGCACTCTTGTCCAACTGCTCGAGGACCTGGCCGCCGGCTGACCGGCGAAGATGGACCGGCGCGGAGGGCGGGTGCGGCGCTCGGGCGTCGCGCCCGGCCGGTTTCGAGTGCGAGGATGCCAGGGCATCCCGCAGCGACCCCTCGGTTCCCACACCAGTCCCCGCCAGTTCCCGCCAGCCTTCCAGGAGCAGCCGTGGCGAGCACCAGCCCCGCATCCCCCGACGCTGTCGACCTCCTCATTCTCGGCGCCGGCAGTGGCGGCTACGCGGCCGCGCTTAGGGCGGCCGAGCTCGGCGTGTCCGTCGTCATGGTGGAGCGAGACAAGGTCGGCGGCACCTGCCTGCACTACGGTTGTATTCCCACCAAGGCGCTGCTGCACGCCGCCGAGATCGCCGACCAGACCCGGGAGAGCGAGAACTTCGGCATCAAGGCGACGCTCGACGGCATCGACATGGCGGGGGTCAACAGCTACAAGGACAAGGTCGTCAGCCGGCTGTACAAGGGCCTGCAGGGACTGGTGAAGTCGCGGCAGATCGAGGTCGTCGCCGGCGACGGCCGGCTGACCTCGCCGACGACCGTGCAGGTGGGCGACCGGACCATCGAGGGCCGGCACGTCCTGCTCGCGACCGGGTCACAGCCCATGTCGCTGCCCGGGCTGGAGATCGACCACGACCGGGTGATCGACTCCAGCGACGCGCTGCGGCTGGACCGGGTGCCCGCCTCGGTCGCCATCCTGGGCGCCGGCGCGATCGGCTGTGAGTTCGCCTCCGTCTGGCGCTCGTTCGGTGCGGAAGTGACGATCATCGAGGCGCTGCCGCACGTCGTACCGCTGGAGGAAGAGTCCTCCTCGAAGCTGGTGGAGCGGGCGTTTCGCAAGCGCGGCATCGGCATGGAGCTCGGCGCTCGGTTCGAGTCGGTGAAGTCGACCGACTCCGGGGTGACCGTGTCCCTGGAGGGGGGCAAGACGATCGAGGCGGAGCTGTTCCTGGTTGCCGTGGGCCGCGGGCCGGTCTCCGCCGGTATCGGGTACGACGAGGTGGGGGTCGCCATGGAGCGCGGCTTCGTCACCGTCGACGCCGAGATGCGGACAAACATCCCGACCATCTCCGCCCTCGGTGACCTCATTCCCACGCTGCAGCTGGCGCACGTCGGCTTCGGAGAGGGCATCTTTGTCGCCGAGCGCCTGGCCGGCCTGAACCCCCCGCCGCTGGACTACGACGGCGTGCCGCGGGTGACCTACTCCGAGCCCGAGGTCGCCTCGGTCGGCATCACCAGCGCGCAGGCCCGCGACCGCGGCTACGACATCGTCGACAACACCTACGACCTCGCCGGCAACGGGAAGAGCCAGATTCTCCAAACCGCCGGAGCGGTCAAGGTCATCGCCGCCAAGGACGGCCCCGTGCTCGGCGTACACATGGTCGGTTCGCGAGTAGGAGAGCTGATCGCCGAGGCGCAGCTGATCACGAACTGGGAGGCGTTGCCGGCCGAGGTGGCGCAGCTCATCCACCCGCACCCGACGATGTCCGAAGCGGTTGGCGAGGCCCACTTGGCGCTGGCCGGCAAGCCGCTGCACAGCCACAGCTAGCGCTCGCCCCGGACCGAGCAGCCGTTCCGACCGCGTCTCCCCGACTAGCGACTCTCCCACTACGACTCTTCCCCACTACGACTCTCCCCGACTAGCGACAAGGACATTTCATGTCGGTCTCCGTCACGATGCCACGGCTCGGCGAGAGCGTGTCCGAAGGCACGGTCACCCGGTGGCTGAAGAAGGAGGGTGAGCGGGTCGAAGCCGACGAGCCGCTGCTGGAGGTGTCGACGGACAAGGTGGACACGGAGATCCCCGCCCCGGCGGCCGGCGTGGTGCAGTCGATCAAGGTGAACGAGGACGAGACCGTGGACGTCGGGGTGGAACTCGCCGTCATCGACGAGGGCGGTACGGCGGGCGGGTCGGCGGGCGAGGCAGCGAGCGACTCGGCCGACACGCCGGCGGCGCAACCCGGTGCCGAGCCGGCAGCGGAGCCGGCAGCGGAGTCCGCACCGGCGGCCGAGCCGGAGTCCGCGGAGCCGGCGGCCGAGGACACGGCGCCCGTGGCTGCGGCGACGCCGGCCCCCGCGCCGGCGAGCGAGGACCAGTCGGCAACTGGTGCGGACGGATTCGAAGGCGGGGCGACCTACGTCACTCCCCTGGTACGTCGACTCGCGGCTGAGCACCGCGTCGACCTGGCGGCCGTGCGCGGCACGGGCGTGGGTGGCCGGGTCCGCAAGCAGGACGTGCTGGACGCGGCGAAGGCAGGCAGCGGTCAACCGGCGCCAGCGCCAGCTCAGGCCCCGGCGCCGGCTGCACCGGCGGCGGCCGCACCGGCGGCCTCCGATGGGCAGCGCGCCACCGCGGCCGCCGAGCCCGCGCGGGAGATCCCAACGCAGCAACCTCGACAGCCGACGGCCGGCCGAGCGCCGGCCACCGTCGACCAGGCCAAGGCGTCGACGGACCCGACGGTCCGCGGCCGCACCGAAAAGTTGTCCCGGCTACGGACGGTCATCGCCGCGCGGATGGTGGAGTCCCTGCAGATCAGCGCTCAGCTGACCACAGTGGTCGAGGCCGACGTCACCAAGATCGCCCGGCTGCGGGCGCTGGCCAAGGAGACGTTCGAGGCCCGCGAGGGCGTGAAGCTGTCGTTCCTGCCGTTCTTCGCCATCGCCGCGGTCGAGGCGCTCAGGGCGCATCCGACGGTCAACGCCAGCATCGACATCGAGGCCGGCACGGTCACCTACCACGACGCCGAGCATCTCGGCATCGCCGTCGACACCGAGCGCGGCCTGCTTGTCCCGGTCATCCACGACGCCGGCGACCTCAACCTGGGCGGCATGGCCCGCAAGATCGCTGACCTGGCCGAGCGCACCCGGAACAGCCAGGTGACGCCGGACGAGCTTGGCGGCGGCACCTTCACGCTGACCAACACCGGCAGCCGGGGCGCGCTGTTCGACACGCCGATCATCAACCAACCGCAGGTCGGCATTCTCGGCACCGGCAGCGTGGTCAAGCGGCCGGCGGTGGTGAGCGACCCGGAGCTCGGCGAGGTGATCGCGGTGCGCTCGACGGCGTACCTGGCGCTGACCTACGACCACCGCATCGTCGATGGCGCGGGCGCCGCCCGGTTCCTGAACACGGTGCGGGACCGGCTGGAGGGTGGCAGCTTCGAGGCCGATCTCGGCTTGTGAGCTGACGTCGGGTCGCGGTTGCCGTGCCAATGGCGGAGGATCACCGCATGCGGATTGCAGTCACCGGAGCCTCCGGCCTGATCGGTACGACGTTGGTGCCGGCACTGCGGGACGCCGGCCACGAAGTCCTGCGACTCGTCCGCCACGACGCCGCCCGCGCCGACGAGATCGCCTGGGACCCGGCGCGTCGCCGGCTCGAACCGCAGGCGCTTGCCGGAGTGGACGCGGTCATCCATCTCGCCGGGGTCGGCGTCGGGGACCACCGCTGGACCAACGCATACAAGGCGCAGATCCTCAGCAGCCGGGTCGACGGAACGCTGACGCTCGCTCGTGCCATCGCCAATGCTCAGCCGCGAGCGCGCGTGCTGCTGTCCGCATCCGGCATCGACTACTACGCCAAGGCCGCAGCCGCGGCGGTGGACGAGGGCGCCCCAGCTGGGTCCGGATTCTTGGCGCAGACCTGCGTAGCGTGGGAGCGCGCGACCGCACCGGCAGAGGAAGCGGGCGTTCGCGTGGTGCACCTGCGCACTGGCATCGTGCTGGCCCGCAACGGCGGCTCCCTCGGTCGCATGCTGCCGCTGTTCCGGCTCGGGCTCGGCGGCCGGCTCGGCTCCGGTCGGCAGGTGTGGAGTTGGATCTCGCTGCCGGACTACTGCTCGGCCATCCAATTCCTGCTATCGGCCGACGGCATCAGCGGGCCGGTCAACCTCACCGCGCCCGGGGCGGTGACAAATGCCGAGTTCACCGCCGCGCTGGCCCGCGTGGTCCATCGGCCGGCGCTGCTCCCCGTGCCCGCCACCGCCCTGCGGCTGGCGCTTGGTGGCCTGGCTGACGAAGGCGTGCTGGCCGGACAGCGGGTGCGACCGGCGGTGCTGGAGGCGGCTGGCTTCACCTTCGCGCACCCGGACATCGACACCGCGCTGGGAGCGGTGCTCTGAAAGGCGGGCACACCGCCCGCAGCGTCTGGCGGTGACGCGCCGCGCCGGTGAATGCTCCGTTCCAGCACATCACGCAGGTGCCGGTGCTCGACCCGGCCGATGGACGGACAAGTCCAACGCAGGTGCCTACCGTCGGCTCCGCGCAGGGAGGATTCACCGATGACGACCACTGTGGCGAGCGCCGTAGTCACCGCTGCCAGTTCTGGCTTTGAAGAAGCCATCGGCAACGATGCGCAGCTGCTGCGAGACCGCGTCCTGGAGCATCTGCGCCAGCAGGGTTTTCGATTGGGTGCGGCTCCTTTGGAGGGAGTTCATGCCGCTCGCGGGATGATGTTGTCAGCGTAGCGGGACTCGTGGACTCGGCGCCGCTCCTGGGCGAGGTGATAGGTCCAGTAGGTGTCCCAGTCAGTCACCGTTGCAGCGGATGGCTCGTTTGAGGACGGCTTCCGCGACCTGCAAGCCCCATCGGGCGCCGGTCAGATCGAGCCGGTCTTTCACCAGTGTCTGCAGGCGCCTTCGATGACGCCGGTGGCGATCGGCCAGCCGTTGGCAAGGGCGGTTGGGTAGTCCAGGTACCGGGCCTTGTTCGTCAGGTACCGCGAGCAGACGTCGGCGCCTTTGCGCGCGGCTTTGTCCAGGCCGCGGTTGGTGGCGGTGCGCCGGATGGCGCCGGCG
>JADGOU010000277.1 GCA_017882835.1 Frankiaceae bacterium
CCCGGCTCCAGCTCCGCCGCGATCGCGCAGTCGTACCGGCCCTGGGCCGGGATCGCGGCCGCCGGGTCGAACGGGCTCTGCCCCGGCAGCGACCAGCCCGGCCAGGTGCCCGGCATGAACTGCGAGATCCCCTGGGCACCGGCCGAGCTGATCGAGGCCGGGTCCCAGCCACTCTCCTGCTCGATCTGTGCGGCGATGACCGACGGCGGCGCCGCCGGGCAGATCGAGCCGGCCTGCAGCACCAGCGCGGCGTACGCCGCCGGCACTGCACCAGCCCGCAGACCCTGACCCACGCCACCCACCGATGCTTGCCCAGTCGGAGCCGCCCCGGCCCCGAACACCGCCACCACGACCACCGGCACGACCACGACGAGGCTGGCGACAGCAGCGAACGGGCCTGCGCTTCTCACCTCGCAGGCGCGTCCGCTGACGCCGTCACCTCGTGCGCCTCCCTCAGCAGCAGGGGTCGCTGAGCACCGACGATATTTGGTATCAGTCAGAGAATAGGCAGTTCCACTCGGACTGACATGCCCCTAGCTTAGACACTGGCGCCCGCGGACGGTCAAGGGACAGGCGGTAGCAACCCCGCCTTGATGGCTGTCAGCTCACCTCGTCAACGGCGGGCCTGGGATCGCGGCCGGTTTCCCGCAGCCCTCACTGCTCGCTAGGGGTCCTCGCAGTGACCAGCTCCCCTCCGCCAGCAGCATCCGCGCCGCGTGCACCTGCGCTCGCCGCGTGGCGATGACCTCTGAGCGCGGAGTTGTACCGCGGGCCGCGCGCGCCGTTACCTTGGCGGCGGCTTACGACGGACGGAGACCGCATGACGGCCGCGCTGATCGGCTCCTTCGGGCAAGCGACGCCCCCCATGAGACGGCAAATGGAGCTGTGGAACGGGTTCTTCGCCGAGCACTACAAGCACGACAAGGTGGCGGCGCGGCTGTTTCGCGGCGTTGGAGTCGAGACACGCCACGGCGTCGTCGATCCATGTACGGAGGACGTCTCTCGGTGGGGAACCGCGGCCCGGATGGAGCGCTACGTGACCGAGGCGCTGCCGCTGGGCAAAGAAGCCCTCAGCGCCGCAGTGAGCTCGGCGGGACTCCGGCCGGAAGACGTCGGGATGCTCATAGTGGCGTCGTGCACCGGCTACGCCACCCCCGGCCTGAACGTCCTGCTCGCCCGCGATACCGGCATGAACGCCGACATGCGCAGCCTGATGCTCGGGCACATGGGGTGTTACGCGGCCGTCCCCGGATTGGGTGCCGCGGCAGACTACGTCGCGGTACACCGGCGGCCCGCGATACTCCTGTGCCTTGAACTCACCAGCCTGCACCTACAGCCGGCTCCCGACGTCTCCTACCCGCTAGCCCCCGAAACCGTGCAGCAGATGGTGGTGCACGCCCTGTTTGGTGACGGTGCGGCGGCGGTCGCCGTGGTGCCGGACGGCGAGGCTGGATCCCTCGAAGTGGTCGAGGTTGCGGCCTTTACGGACACCACGACCGCCGACATGATGACCTGGGATGTCACTGACCTCGGGTTTCGCATGGGCCTGTCTCCGCACGTGCCCGACGTCCTCGCGAAGCACGTCCGACCAGCGACTGAGCAGCTCCTCGCCCGGCACGGGCTTTCGCTCCCCGACGTAGAGGGCTGGGTCGTGCACCCCGGCGGCCCCAGAATCTTGGAGACGGTCGGGGATGCCCTTGACCTGTCCACGGAGGCCATACGCACCTCCCGAGAGGTTCTGCGTGATTACGGAAACTGCTCGTCCGCCACGGTGCTGCTGATCCTGGACCGGGTACGGGCGCAGGTGTCCTCTGGCGGCTATGCAGTGGCCTTGGCGTTCGGTCCTGGACTGACGCTCTACGCCACCCTCCTGCGCGCGCGCTGAGTTCCGCCATGGGGGAGCTGCGACGCCGTACCGCCCTTTCAGAGGGGTGCCGGCGGTGACGAAGGGGGAGGCTGACCCGCAACCGTCGCTCGCTGCCAAACTCGACCGCCTGTTCCGCGTCGTACAGCCGCCTGGGCAGGACCGGGAGTACACCTACCGGGAGGTGGCAGCAGGAATCGCGTCAGGCGGCGGACCGCCGACCTCGGAGAACTACCTATACCTGCTGCGCGTGGGACGGCGAGACAACCCCGGAAAGAAGCTGCTGGAGGCGCTCGCCGACTTCTTCGGCACCGACGTGTCCTACTTCTACGACATCGAGACAACGCGGGACCGTGAGGACGAGATGCGGTTGCGCGCGGCGCTGCACGACAGCTCGGTTCGCCAGCTCGCCCTTCGGTCAGCGGACCTGTCCAAGAAGAACCTCAAGCACATCATCGCGATCATCGAGCAAGTGCGGGAGCTGGAGGGGCTCCCCAGCGACGCCCGGCCGAGGGTGGAGGAATGGAGCAGCGAACGACTTGATGAGCCTGATGAGACGGACTAGCCACCACTGGTTGGAGAGGTCTTGCCGTGCCAGAGTCGGCCGGCTCAACCTTCCGCCACAGTTTCGCCTTTCCCAGCTCGCGGCGTGCCTTGAAGAGCAGCGAGGCCGAGAGCTTTGGGTGATGCGCAACGAGGGCCTGCCCGCCCAGATCACCGGGCTATGGGTGGGCACCCCCACCAGGGACTACGTGTTCTACCGCGCCAGCCTCGACGGCTGCCATCGCGAGCAAACCATTCTCCATGAGTTCGCGCACATGATCTGCGACCACCGGCCCGCTCGAGTGGCGGACCCGCAGTGGCTGCGGGAGCGCTGCCCGTGGATCAGTGACCTTGGCGATGTCGAGCACGTGTGCATGCGGTCGGACTACGACTCTCCCGACGAGCGGGAAGCGGAGCTGCTCGCGTCGCTGATTCTCGCGCGCAGCACCCGACGAACGGGCCAGAGGCGGGCCAGATCCTCGCGGGAGGAGCAGGCGCACCGGGTGGAAGACATCTTCCGGACATGACAGGGCGATCTCTCTGGGCTGACGCAACTCCGTCGGAGATCGTGAAGGTGATCCTTCCCGTCATCTACGCGGGAGCGAGCCTGAGGCTGCTCGCGCTGCTGCGCTCTAGCGGTGACCCAGCGGTGCGCGAGATGGGCGTCGCCCTGACCGCCATCGCGGCCGCCGGCAGCACGCTCGCACCCAGCGTTCTGGACGGCATAGAGGACGTCTGCGGGGACGCGAACTACGGGCGTTTTTTCAGCCAACTCGGCACCGTCGTGGCGGCCGGGCAGGGCGACGCGGTCATGCTCAGGTCCTCCTACAGACGCGACGAGGCCGGTGCCGCAGTGAAGGCTCGGCGGCGCCGGATGCTCGGCACCCTCGTGGTGATGGGGGTCATTTTCTCGCGTGACCGGTCCGTGGCGGCGGAGCTGCAAGTCCCGTCGGACCGGCTCTACACCCCTCTGCCCACGACCTACTGGCTCGTCTTCTGCAACTTCATGGTGCAGACGGCCGGCGAGGTGGCCCAGCTGGCGCTTCGCACCTCCCGTCTGAGTCGGAAGGAGTCAGTGCGCGTTGGGCTGCGCATGGTCGCCACTGGCGCCCTGCTCCTGGCTGGGCACTACGGGCAGCTAGGCACCGCCGTCGCCGGCCGGCTGGTCTCTCGCCGCCTTCCCGGTCCTGTCCGCGGCGTCCCGGCGCAGGCGGTGATCGGCTTCGCCGCCGCCCTCATCGCGCTCGGAGCCAGCCTGCCCGGTGCCATCTGGCGATGGCGGACCACGGAACAGCGCCTGCAGGACACACGCAACCGCATCACCCTCCGGCCGGTCTGGCGACACCTCCGGCAGGTCCACCACGAGACGTCGCGGCCGGTAGAGACCATCTTCAGCGCGCCCGACATTCGGCTGCTCCGTCGAGTGATCGGCATCCTGGACCGGTTGGATCGGCTGGCGAGCGACCACGATCCTCAAGGGCGTATCCCCACCGCTACCGAGGAGGTCGGCCGACAGCGCGGCCTGGGCGCCGAGGACGTGACCGCACTGCAGCGGGCCGCCCTCATCCGCTACGCGGCGGACTACGCTGTCTGTAGCGATAGCGAGCAGGAAAGCGGCCAGGACCAGGGCGCCGCCGCCCCGCTCGCCGGCGCAGCAGCCCACCCCGACTTCCGGGAGGAGGCGCGCCGGCTGCTCCTGGTCAAGGCCTACCTGCGGTCGTCCTCACCGTCAAGCTTGATCGCTCAAGTTGTGCGTGAGGCTGAACGACACGAAAGGGCGGTATCCACCGTGACCGTGTCGCATTCGAGCAGCAACCCGGCGGTGCAGCCTTCTCCGGCGCACAACAGCGACCGGGAGCAGTGCACCTGCCTACCCAGTGATTCTGACTCCGTCGGATACCTCGAGTACGCGATCGGGCGCAGTGAGGCCGGGAAGGTCCTTGCCGAGGAGCGCAGTAGGTGCCGCGTCCATGGGGAAGCCGC